>JAHJKV010000404.1 GCA_018822065.1 Pseudomonadota bacterium | reverse complement strand
GACTAGATGAGCGCGACCACCTATCTTACGTTGGCGTATTCTGCGGTGATTCTTGGCCTGGGTGGCTACCTGGCCTGGATGTTTTCCACTTCCGCGCGGCTCGCCCGGCGCGAACAGCAAATGGAGCTTTTACGCGATGACGACGAGTGAAACGACCCGGCCCGCCAAGGGCAAAATGATTGTACTGGCCGTTGTGGCTATCAGCCTGCTGGCTATGCTCGCGGGCTCTCTTGTCTATAGGTTTGCCCATCCCGAGTTGCAGAAGGCCATGCGCGAACAGGAAGTGGCCCAGGCCCCTTCGGGCATGGACGAGGCGGGCGGCATGCCCGCTGGGGCCATGAACATGGACGCCGTGCGCGAGATGCTGGAGGCCCTGGAGACCCGCATCTCCGAGAATCCCAAGGACCTGGAAGCGCTCATGCAGGCCTCCAATATTTATATGATGCGTCAGGACAAGGCTACGGCTCTCTCCTATCTCGACCGCGCCAAGGCTGCCAGCAATGGTGACCTGGAGACCCTGATGCAGCTTTCCAAGCTCTATTTCGACCTGGGCGAGTTTGAGCGGACCACCGAGTCCATCGGGGAGATTCTCAAGGCAGACCCGAACAACATGTATGCTCACTTCAATATGGGGGTTGTTCTGAAATATCGTCTGGAAAATCTTGAAGAAGCCGAAAAGCATTTCAAATTGGTCGCAGATGGCGAACATGAGTTCGAAGATTTGCGAAATGCGGCGAAGAAAGAGCTGGAATAATCCTTCGTTGGCCTGAGACTGGGCGGACGTAACGGAGATTGGCTGCAGAGAATGTTGACAAGTTTTGTACATTGCAACTAATGTAACCCCTTCCCGACTGGCAATAATCCTTGTCTGACGGGCGTGGAAGCGAGTTTGATGCGGCATGTGTCGCTGGATTGAGGTAAGGAATTTCAAGGAATCTTTCTTGAGGAGGGACCCGATGAAAAAATGGATTCTGACGATGTTGGCGATGGCCCTGGTGGCCATGTTGTCCTTCGGCTGCGCAAGCGAAGAAAAAGCTGAAGAAGCCGCTCCGGCTACCGAAGCAGCCGCCCCGGCTGGCGAGATCATTCTCGGTGTTGCCGGTGCCCATTCAGGCGACTTGGCCTCCTACGGCCTGCCCACCATCAACGCCGCCGAATTGGTGGCCAAGAAGTACAACGCCGCCGGTGGCATCAACGGCATGATGGTCAAGGTCCTGCCCCAGGACGACCAGTGCAAGCCTGAAGTGGCCACCAACGCCGCGACCAAGCTTTTGAGCGAAAACGTGAACGTCGTCATCGGACACATCTGCTCCGGTGCCACCAAGGCCGCCCTGCCGCTGTACACCGAGTCCAAGATCGTGGTCATGAGCCCTTCGGCTACCTCCACTGACCTGACTCAGTCCGGTGAATATCCGACCTTCTTCCGCACCATCGGTTATGACGCCGACCAGGGCCGTTTTGCCGCTGAATTCACCAAGAACACCCTCGGCGCTACCAAGGTCGCGGTCATCCACGACAAGGGTGACTACGGCAAGGGCTTTGCCGAATTCGCCCAGAAGACCCTCGAAGGTCTGGGCGGCGTGGAAGTGGTCCTCTTTGAAGGCATCACCCCCGGCGCGGTGGACTATTCCGCCGTTGTCCAGAAGATCAAGCAGTCCGGCGCTGACGCCGTCATCTTCGGTGGCTACCATCCGGAAGCCTCCAAGATCGTGACCCAGATGAGCCAGAAAGACCTGAAGATTCCCTTCGTCTCCGACGACGGCGTGAAGGACGACACCTTCATCAAGGTCGCTGGCGAATTCGCCGAGGGCGTCTACGCCACCGGTCCTGAGGATCTCTCCGCGAACGCCATGGCCCAGCAGGCGATCGAAGAACACAAGGCCACTTACGGCACCGATCCGGGCGCCTTCTACGTCCAGGCGTATGCCGCGGCCCAGGCCCTCTTGAACGCCATTGAGAAGGCTGGCAGCACGGACTATGACGCCATCGTCAACGTCCTGCACAACGAGACCGTGGAGACCTCTGTCGGCAATATCAAGTTCGACGCCAAGGGCGACGCCGAAGGCGTCGGCTTCTCCATGTACCAGGTGCAGAGCGGCGCGTACGTCGTCGTCCAGTAAGACGTATTAATCTCCTCCGGCATGGCCGGGGAGTGCAACAGGGGGCGGGCCCAGGGCCCGCCCCCTCACATATTTGCAGGTCCCTTATGGATTATTTTTTTGAACTATTCTTCAGCGGCCTGACCCGAGGCTCCATCTATGCCCTCATCGCCCTCGGGTATACCATGGTCTACGGCATCGTCGAACTGATCAACTTCGCCCATGGCGAGATTTACATGATCGGAGCCTTCACGGGGCTCATTGTGGCCGGTGTGCTGGGCATGCTCGGCTTCCCGGTGATCGCCATCCTGATCATCGCCTCGATCTGCGCCGTGATCTGGTCTTCGGCCTACGGCTACACCATGGAAAAGATCGCCTACAAGCCCCTGCGCAACGCGCCCAGGCTTTCTCCTTTGATCTCGGCAATCGGCATGTCCATCTTCCTGCAGAACTACGTGCTCCTGGCCCAGACCAGCGACTTCATGCCGTTTCCGAAGCTCACGCCCAAGTTCGAGTTCATGGAGGGGATGAGCGGCTATCTGTCCACCTCCGAGCTGTTCATTGTCGGGGCCACTGCGCTTATGTGCCTGGGGCTGTCCCTGTTCATCAAATACACCCGGTTGGGCAAGGCCATGCGTGCCACGGCCCAGAACCGGCGAATGGCCATGCTGGTCGGCATCAAGGTGGACAAGGTTATCTCTGCCACCTTTGTGATCGGCAGCGCCTTGGCCGCCGTGGGCGGCGTGCTCATCGCCTCGCACATGGGCCAGATCAACTATTTCATCGGCTTCATCGCTG
>JAHJKV010000403.1 GCA_018822065.1 Pseudomonadota bacterium | reverse complement strand
GCAGACGAGCGCCGTGGTTCAGTCCTTCATGGCCCATCACCAGGGCATGAGTTTGCTGTCCCTGGCCGGAGTCCTGCTGGATCGCCCGATGCAGCGGCGCTTCGAATCCGACGTCCGGTTTCTGTCAACCCTTCCCCTGCTTCAGGAGCGTATCCCCCAATCCGCGGCATTTTATGCTCACACCACTGAACTCGCCGAGCTTCACCTGGCCACCAGTGCTGCGGGCACACCCATACGTCTTTACGACACTCCCGACACACCGAGCCCGGAGGTGCAACTGCTCTCAAATGGCCGTTACCACGTCATGGTCACTAATGCCGGTGGTGGATACAGCCGTTGGAATGACCTCGCCGTGACCCGCTGGCGCGAGGACCCTACCTGCGACAATTGGGGGACATCCTGCTACCTTCGCGACGTAGACAGTCGTGAATACTGGTCCACCACCCATCAGCCGACACTCAAGCACTCGAAGCATTTCGAGGCGATCTTCTCGGAAGGCAAGGCCGAATTCCAATGCCGTGCCCACGACTTTGATGCACATACCGAGATAGCCGTTTCGCCGGAGGACGACATCGAGTTGCGTCGTCTGCGCATCACCAACCGCTCACGCACACGCCGGGACATAGACGTGACCAGCTACACGGAAGTGGCCCTGACACCACAGGCGGCAGACGCGCTGCATCCGGCCTTCAGTAATCTCTTTGTGCAGACCGAAATCATTCGCAGGAACCAGGCGATCCTCTGTACCCGCAGGCCCCGTTCCCATGACGAAGAACCGCCTTTCATGTTGCACATGATGGCGGTGCGCAGTTCCGGGATCAAGGGCATCTCCTACGAGACCGACCGCATGCGCTTCATCGGACGAGGCAATACCACTGCAACCCCCTTGGCATTGCATGCGGATGAAGCCGAGTATTCAGACTTGCTCTCTGACAGCGAAGGATCAGTGCTTGACCCCATTGCCGCCATTCGCCAGCGGGTAACCCTTGAGCCGGGAGAATTCGTGATCATCGACATGATCTACGGCATTTCTAAAACCCGCGAAGCGACCCTTGGCCTGATGGATAAATACCAGGATCGACGCATGGCTGACCGCGTCTTCGACTTGGCCTGGACCCACAGCCAGGTTCAGCTGCGTCAATTGAACGCAACGGAGGCCGAGGCGCAGCTCTACGGAAGACTGGCCGGTTCGATCCTTTACGCCAATGCCGCCCTCCGGGCCGAGGCGAGCGTACTCATCAAAAACCATCGGGGACAATCCGGGCTCTGGGGCTATTCCATTTCCGGCGATCTGCCCATTGTTCTGTTGCAAATCGAGGATGTGGCTAACATCGAGCTGGTACGTCAACTGGTGCAGGCCCACGCCTATTGGCGGCTCAAAGGGCTGGCGGTGGATCTGGTGATTTGGAACGAAGACCACGCCGGATATAGGCAGATCCTCCACGATCAGATCATGGGACTCATTGCCGCAGGCACCAAGGTCAGCCTGATCGATCGGCCGGGCGGAATATTCGTCCGCCCCGCGGACCGCATCGCCGAGGAGGACCGCATTCTATTCCAGGCCGTGGCCCGAGCCGTCATCACCGACACCCGAGGGACGTTGGCGGAACAGATCGACGGCCGCAGCATGGCGGAAACCGCTACGCCCCATCTCATCCCGACACGCCCCTTGCGAACCGACCCCCCGGTTGTGGCCCCGCTGCCGCGACAGGACCTGAGCTTCTCCAACGGCATGGGCGGCTTCACCCCGGACGGTCGCGAATACGTCATCACCACAGCCCACGGACAACTCACGCCCACCCCATGGATCAACGTCCTGGCCAACCCGACCTTCGGTAGCATCATCTCTGAGAGTGGCATGGCCTGCACCTGGAGCGAAAACGCCCATGAATTCCGCCTGACCCCTTGGGGCAACGATCCGGTCAGCGACTCGCGAGGCGAAGCCTTCTACCTCCGCGACGAGGAACGCGGCCACTACTGGTCGCCTACGCCTTTGCCCTGTCGCGGGACCACGCACTACGTCACCCGCCATGGTTTCGGCTACAGCGTCTTCGAGCACGTCGAGCGCGGCATCGCTACCGAACTCTGGACCTACGTGGCGCTCGACGATGCCATCAAATTCGCAGTGCTTAAGGTACGCAATGAGTCGGGCCGAGCCCGCAGACTCTCGGCCACCGGCTATGTCGAATGGGTGCTGGGTGATCTGCGCAGCAAGACCGCCGAGCACGTGGTCACGGAGATCGACCTGAACAGCGGTGCGCTCTTTGCCCGCAACCCTTACAACACTGAGTTCAGCGACCGGACGGCCTTCTTCGATGTTGACGAAACCACACGCACAGTGAGCGGCGACCGGGTGGAATTTCTAGGTCGGTGCGGTACGCTGAATGCCCCGGCCGCCATGAAGCGCACCCGGCTTTCCGGCCGTGTGGGAGCCGCTCTGGACCCCTGTGCAGCCATCCAGGTTGATTTTGTTCTGGAGGCCGGACAGGAACGTGAAATAGTCTTCCGGCTCGGCATAGGACGCGACACTGCGGACGCACGGCGTCTGGTCCAGCGCTTCCGTGGGCCAACCTCTGCACGCATGGCCCTGGACAAAGTCTGGCAGCACTGGACACACACCCTGGGGGCGGTGCATGTAGAGACCCCGGACCTGGCTTTCAATCTCCTGGCCAACGGCTGGATCCTCTATCAAACGCTGGCCTGCCGCCTCTGGGCACGATGTGCCACCTATCAATCCGGCGGTGCGTTCGGCTTCCGTGACCAATTGCAGGACGTCATGGCCCTGATTCATGCCCGACCACAACTCGTGCGCGAACATTTGTTGCTCTGTGCAGGCCGACAGTTCGAGGAAGGCGACGTGCAGCACTGGTGGCATCCACCAACAGGACGCGGCGTGCGCACCAACTGCTCCGACGACTACCTTTGGCTGCCACTCGCCGTGTCTCGCTATGTACGTGCCACTGGAGACACCGGTGTGCTGGATGAACCCGTGGGTTTTCTGCGGGGCCGAGGGTTGAAGGCAGACGAGGACTCCTACTATGATCTGCCCGGAGACTCCGAAGAGGTGGCCAGCCTGTACGACCACTGTACCCGTGCCATCGAGCACGGCCTGCGATACGGAACACACGGCCTGCCGTTCATGGGTTCCGGCGATTGGAACGACGGCATGGACCTTGTTGGCCGCCAGGGCGCAGGCGAGAGCGTGTGGTTGGGCTTTTTCCTCTTTGACGTGCTCATGGATTTCGCAGAGATTGCCCGCGCCCATGGCAACGAGCCCTTTGCCGAACGCTGTGGCAACGAGGCTGCAGAACTGCGAAAGAACATCGAGGCCAACGGCTGGGACGGTGAGTGGTACCGTCGGGCATACTTCGACGACGGGACACCGCTTGGGTCTTCGACAAACCCGGAATGCCAGATCGAT
>JAHJKV010000402.1 GCA_018822065.1 Pseudomonadota bacterium | reverse complement strand
CCCAGGCTCTGGCCGCACCATCGACCCCGCATATCCGGATCATCGAACAAGGCCTGGACCTTCCTGTCGCCGCCGAGCAGCGCATACGGGACGGCATTGCCCGTATCCACGCCTTCTACGCCCAGACCGGCCCGCTGCCGCCAGACTTGGTGCTCACCATCCGGGTCTTCGGCTCCCGCGCAGAGTTCCTGCGCCACAGCCCCCCGGCCTTCCAGGACGTGGTCATCTCCGGGCTCTTCTTCGAACAGTCCGGCGAAATTCTGGTGGATGGTGAACGGACCGAGGAACAGATCGTCAAAACCGCGCTCCATGAGGCCAGCCATCAGCTGCTCGCCTCCTTTGCCGGACCGACCCCCCTCTGGCTGAACGAGGGGCTGGCGGAATACTTCGAGGAGCTCGCGCCGGAGCGCGACGGCGCCGTGATCCACGCCCAGTTCACCCGTGACGATATCGTGCGTAGCTCCCTGTGGGACCGAAGCCTTGCGCCTTTGCCCCTGTCTCTGTTCTTCGACGCCGAAGCCTGGCAGCGCTTGTCCGACGACGAGCGGCAGCACGTCCGGAACATCGCCTGGTCGCTCTTCTACTATCTCATGGAAGATGCGCAGCGTCGGGAACGAGTTGTGAACATGCTCGCCGACCTGCACCACCCCGAAACGCTTTCCGACGCGGAGTTGCTGATGCGCCTGTCCCCGGACGGCATGACCCTGCTGCTGGAAGCCCAGTGGCGAGATTTCCTCCTGCGTTCCCGGCAACCCCACGGGTTGTAACTCGCCCTCCCCCTCACCGAACCTCCAAGCCAGACTGTCTTTCCCCAGACCACCCAAACATTCCCAGCCCGATTACCCTCCGACTTGAGGCCCCATCCTCTCGTAAACCACGGTTCACAACGGTTATCACATGTTGTGTGACTAACAAACATACACATTTGACATGTGTATTCAATTTATGGCAAGGTTAAGAATGAAGGAAATCGTTCCATTGACAAGAAAAATTGCACTGGATAAACACCAATTATTTCAGAAGAAATACATTAGACAGCTTACTGCAATAATAATATTTCATTGTTGTATTTCATATCAACAGAATACAAGTACGTTGATTTAAAAAACTACAACACCAAATCACAAGTTGTACCACATGCTACTATTTCAAATACAGACCACATCACACTACTTCATGGCTGCCTTTGCCGCTGCCCTGACCTCCCTGCCGCGTGGCCGCAGAGCCCGTCGTCCTCCCTGCTGTAACTAGCGCCCAAGCGCCATTTATTGGCGCAATAACATGTTTTGTTTCGTTTTTTTAAATTAACACAAGGATCACTCATGACTGACGCCAAAGAAAAAGTGGTTGTCAAAAACCTGTTCAAGATTTTCGGCCCCAATCCAGAACGCGCCTTCAAGCTCATCGACCAGGGCCTGGGCAAGGACGAGATTTTCGAAAAAACAGGCCTGACCATCGGCGTGCATGACGCCAGCCTGACCATCTATGAAGGCGAGATTTTCGTAATCATGGGCCTTTCCGGTTCCGGAAAATCGACCATGGTCCGCATGCTCAACCGGATCATCGAGCCCACCCGCGGCGAGGTCTGGGTAGACGGCCAGGACGTGGCCAAACTTTCCAAAAAAGAAATGGTCGAACTACTTCGCAAGGACATGAGCATGGTCTTTCAGTCCTTTGCGCTCATGCCCCACATGACCGTCATCGACAACGCGGCCTTCGGCCTTGAGGTTTCCGGCGTTGACAAGGACGAACGCCATGCCCGGGCCCGCGAGGCCCTGGCCCAGGTCGGACTCGACGCCTGGGCCGACTCCTACCCCTCGGAGATCTCCGGCGGCATGCAGCAGCGCGTGGGCCTGGCCCGCAGTCTGGCCGTGGACCCGACCATCCTGCTCATGGACGAGGCCTTTTCCGCCCTGGACCCGCTCATCCGCTGCGAGATGCAGGACGAACTGCTCAAGCTCCAGGATCAGCAACAGCGCACGGTGATCTTCATCTCCCACGACCTGGACGAGGCCATGCGCATAGGCGACCGTATCGCCATCATGGAATCGGGCCGCGTGGTGCAGGTTGGCACACCGGACGAAATCCTCCAGAACCCGGCAGACGACTATGTCAAGGCCTTCTTCCGGGGCGTGGACCCCACCAGCGTGCTCAGCGCCGGTGACATCGTCCGCGACCAGCAGCTCACCTTCGTGCGCCACAAGGGCGAGGGACCGCGTGCGGCCCTGGAACGCCTCTCGGCCCACGATCGCAATCACATCTACGTGGTCAGCGCCAAGCGAATATTCCAGGGCGTCGCCTCCCTGGACTCCCTGAAAGCGGAGATCAAGACCAATGGCACGAACGCAACCCTGGGCGGTGCCCTGATCCCCGAAGCCCAGTCCGTTCCCCTGGACGCCACCATGCAGGACATCCTGCCGCTGATCACCGAAAGCCCCTGGCCCGTGCCGGTGGTGGACGAGGACGGCAAGTACAAGGGGGCAATCTCCAAAAACATCTTCCTGGAGACCCTGCAACGCCACTCCCCGGCGGAAAACGGCGACGCCATCGAACGCGACTCCACAGCCCGCGACGCGGCCTAGGACCTCGACAACATTTTTGGAGGAACAATGAATCTTTTGGGTTTCACCGACGAAGCGCACATCCCCCTGGAGGACTGGATCGAGTCCTCGGTGCAGTGGCTCGTCACCAACTATCGTGATGAATTCCAGCTCATCAAATGGCCCGTAGAACAGACCCTGGACGCCATCGACGGCTTCCTGCTCTGGCTGCCGCCCCTGGTGGTCATCCTGGTCACGGTCCTCTGGGCCTGGCGGGTCGCTTCCTGGCGGGTGGCCATCTTCAGTGCGCTGACCTTCCTGCTCATTGGCTCTCTGGGCATGTGGGAGGCGACCATGACCACCCTGGCCATGGTGCTCTCCTCTGTGCTCTTCTGCACCATTGTCGGAGTCCCCCTGGGCATCCTGGCCTCACGCAGCCACCGCTTCGAATCACTCTTGCGCCCGGTGCTCGACGCCATGCAGACCACGCCCGCCTTCGTTTATCTGGTGCCGGTTGTCATGCTCTTTTCCATTGGCACCGTTGCCGGAGTCATCGCCACCATCATTTTTGCCATGCCGCCCATCATCCGGCTGACCGACCTGGGTATCCGCCAGGTGCCCACGGAACTGCTCGAGGCGAGCAAGGCCTTTGGCTGCACCCCCTGGCAAACCCTGATCAAGGTCCAGATCCCCCTGGCCATGCCGACCATGATGGCCGGGCTGAACCAGACCATCATGCTCTCCCTGTCCATGGTCGTCATCGCGGCGCTCATCGGCGCGGGCGGTCTGGGCATGCCCGTGTTCCAGGGACTGAACTCCCTGCAGGTGGGCCTGGCCGGTATCGGCGGCATCTCCATCGTTCTCATGGCCATGGTGCTCGACCGCATCACCCAGGCCATGGGCAAATCCAACCACTCGCTATAACTGTCGGAATGGTTCCGGCACAGAACAGATACAGACTGTAACAGCACTATCCTAGGAGGAACAATGAAACTGATCTTGAAAACCATACTGGTCGCGGGCCTGCT
>JAHJKV010000401.1 GCA_018822065.1 Pseudomonadota bacterium | reverse complement strand
TAACAAGGCGCTGCAGTAGACGTGCCTGACTGTCACGTGCCTTGCGGGGCAAGTACCGCGCCAGCCAGCCCCGACAACTGAGCTTGGACGCGAAAGACGATATGAATAGAGAAGTAGACATACCCACCCCGATTCCGGTCAATAGCCAACTCACGAAGTGGGAAGGATGGAGCGGCCTTGTTTACTTTTTTGCCGTCGTTATCGTGACCAGTATCGCTATCTGGCACTTGCCAGCAACTCATCCCATTGCCCCGTTGGTTCTTCTTGGCATTGGGATACTATTTGATGCATTTTCACTTGCTGTGCGTATCTCAAATGCTGTGACGGGGCGATATTCCTCCGGTTTCTTCCTCATTGGTTTTGCTTTCTATCTCTGGGCGTGGCTCTCTTATCCACGCCCTGTGCTAATCAATGATGTTGAGGGGTTGGTTTCTCTCTGGCTTTGCAAGCTACCGGACATCGCTTGTATAGTAGTCGCGCACCTGCTGATCCATTTTTCGTTCGGAAGTGAACGAGGCCAGAAAGCTAAAGAACAGGACACAGAACAATTTCCTGAAGGCGAGGACCTAAAGGCCGCGCCTGAGGAATGAGGTTATACAGGAAGGACGACAATGATGAATCGCCAGTTCTATTACCAGGATGATCGGTCCAACAAGTTTTGGACGATTGAACTGACTGGTAACGAATACGTGACGACCCATGGCCGCATCGGAGCGAAACCCCGCGAAGCGCGTAAGCAATTCGCCGACAACGACGAAGCCATGAAGGAATTCGAGAAACAGATCGCCTCAAAGTTGAAGAAAGGCTACGTTGAGGGCACTGCCCCAGATTATCAAGAACCGGATTGGGCGTCGCTGGGCATGTCCGAGGACGTCTTTTGGTGCATCATAGGTCTCTTCAACTGGAAGAAGACCGGCGATGACGAAGCTGTCATTGAGCCTGCAGTCAAGGCCCTCGGCGAAATGGCCGTTGACGACATCAAACGATTCGAGGACATCATATCCGAAAAGCTCTACGCATTGGACACAGAGTCACATGCCCGCGAAATTGGCGAGCAAGCCTACCGACCAGGTAAGCACTTTTCTGCTGACTGGTTCCTCTATGTACGATGCTGTGTTGTCGCCAACGGTGCCGAGTTCTACCAATCAGTATTGACTAATCCATCGGAGATGCCCGAGGACATGGAATTCGAGGCTTTGTTGTCGGTCGCGCCGACAGCATTTGAGCGAAAGACCGGCGAGGAATTCGACCACGTTCCCCATGTAAGTTACGAGTCTTTTAGTAATAGAGAAGGATGGCCGGCATTGGAGGAAGCATAACCAAAGCGTGAAACCGGTCGGCTTCGCCACCGGTTACGCAGACGTTAGGTGGATTAAAAAATGAGTAAACTGATGCTTAAAAATGCTCTTCCTGATTTCTCGGAGGAGCTGGAGGCCGCTTTGAAAGCTCAAGGTGAACATAGTCTTGCAGCGCAAATTTCTGGAATGGTACTCGTAGACCGTTGCAGGTGCGGTGATAGCTTCTGCTCCATGTTTTATGTTGTTAATCCTCCAAAGGGATCTTGGGGACCGGAACACGAGAATATTGAGGTAGAGATGAACGTTCCAGGTATGGTAATATTGGATATCGTGAAAGGACGAATAATGGCGATTGAGGTGCTCGATAGAGATGACGTTCATGAAAAACTATTTCGTGTGATGCCGTAACTCTGACCATCAAGTCAATGAACACGACAAGGTTATGTCGCAAAGCCATGGGCAAGAGGCAGATGCTAAAATCTGCCAATTCAGGCATAACATGCTAAACCCAATGAGATCGCCTGGCAAGGCGCTGCAGGCAACAAGCCTGGCTGTCACGGTCATTGCAGCGCAAGGCCCGCGCCAACTAATCTGGCCAGTACCTGAGCTTGGGAGTTGGCCATGACGCATGATACGAGACAATCCATGACACTCAAGACATCACAAGGCGTGAAGCTTGACTGCGTATGGCTGACATTCCTGGTGGTCGCAGGCGGTCTCTTGAGCGCATATCTTGCGGCGAGCGTTTTCGACGCGACTGTTTCCCTTTCTGGCATTCTATGTGTTGGCCTGATCGCAATTGGTCGCCGCGAGGGGTACCTGATTGGTCTTTACAATAGCCTCTCCTATTCGATTCTGGCCTATGGCAACGGGCTCTATGGAGAAGTCTATTTGAACCTTCTCTTCTTCGTTCCGACAGGCATCATTGGCTATGTGATGTGGTATCGCCACACAAAGCAGGACAAGACGGTAGAGATGCGGCAGCTTGGATGGCCACAGCGGTTCACAGTCGCAGCCATCTGCATTGTGTGCACAGCTGGGCTTGGGCTGCTTTTGGGGATGAACCTTCGCCAGAACACGCCTTTCATCGACGCCACCACCAACGTGCTTTCTGTAGTGGCCACATTCCTGATGATGTGGCGGTATAAGGAGCAGTGGCTCCTGTACATTCTTCTCAACATTGTCACGATCGGCATGTGGTTTCTGCGCTTCAGAGCTGGGGGGG
>JAHJKV010000400.1 GCA_018822065.1 Pseudomonadota bacterium | reverse complement strand
GCTCGCGGGTCTGGGGCATGATCCCCTCGTCCGCAGCAATGACCAGGACCACGAAATCGATTCCGGCAGCCCCGGCCACCATGTTCTTGACGAACCGCTCGTGGCCGGGAACGTCCACTACGCCCAGATGGGCTGCGGTCAGCTCCAGGTTGGCGAAGCCGAGTTCGATGGTGATGCCCCTCTTCTTTTCCTCGCTGAGCCGGTCGCAATCCACGCCGGTCAGCGCTTTCACCAGGGTGGTCTTGCCGTGGTCGATATGTCCGGCGGTGCCCATGACAAGATGCATTTAGTGTCCTTTTATTGCAGTGGAATGTATTCAAAAGACAGTGTAGGAGAAAAGCGGACCGCGCTCAAGCAGAAGGGACTTAATTATGAAGACGCACCTGCCCGCTAGCCCTGCATATACCGCCTACGCCCCCCTCCCGTGCCTCCGACCATACATCCTTTGCCTGTGGTCCCTTCATTCGCCGGGGGTGACTGAAACGCCCAGCACCATTCGCGTGCTGCCCGACGGCTGCATGGATATCATCTTCGACACCAACAGCTGCCTCGGCCCTGTTGTGCCTGACTCGCCTCCGCTGCCCTCTGTCGAAAAACCGGCCTTTTTTCTCACGGACCCAACACATGCGCCGGAACAAATTCGCATCCACGGACGTGTTGAAGTCTGCGGCGTTCGTTTCAGACCCGGCGGGGCCGCGGCCTTTTTGGGATTCGATGCAAACGAGTTCAGCACCGGCTATATCGATATGGACGCTGTCGCCCCCTACCTGACCACAGGTTTCGTAAATATCATGTCGGGAGATCAGCTAGTTGAGGAAAAAATGCGAGACATTCAGCTCCTTCTGGCCCGGACGTGCAAACGGGCGCGCGATCCCGACGCCCTGACCCGCCACGCGGTGGAACTTCTCGCCATGGATCACGGACAAGCGACCGTCTCCCGGACTTCCGAGCGCATGGGAATCAGCAGGCGCACCCTCGAACGCGCCTTTGGTCGCCATGTGGGCATCCCCCCGAAGCAGTTGGCCCGAATCATTCGACTCCGACAAGCCATTTCGCTCCTGCGTTCCAACTCCTCCCTCTCAATGGCCCGGATCGCCCAGGATTCCGGCTACGCCGACCAGGCGCATTTCACTCGAGAATTCAAGCTGATGACCGAAGTCACACCGTCTCAATTTCTCGCAGAACATCACCATGTCGCATTTATTCAATACGACCTGCCCTCCTTTGGGTAATCAGGCGCACAACCAAGGAGAAATCATGAAGATCACGTTCGAAGGACCGGCAGTACTTGTTTCCGACATCAACCGCTCACGACTATTCTATGAACAGGTACTAGGGCAGGAAGTGCTGGCCGACCATGGCCCCCACGTCGCTTTCAAAAACGGCTTCTCCATCTGGTTTGCCGACCACGCCGTTCCCATCGTCAGCCAGGGCGCGAAAATGCATTCTGGCTCCCTAGCCCATGACAACTTTGAACTCTATTTTGAATGCGCCGAGATAGACGAGGCCTGGGCCAAGACGCAGGAAGCTGGAGCCGAACCCATCCATGGAATCATTGTCCAGCCCTGGCTACAGAAGGGATTTCGCATTTCGGACCCGGACGGGCACATCGTCGAGGTGGGTGAACCCCTGCCCGCCCTGGTCAAACGGCTCATGGCCCAGGGCATGAGCGCAGACGAAGTGCATGAAAAGACCAGCATCCCGAAGGACGCGGTCCTGGCAATGGCGCAAGGCTAGCGTTCTTCGGGAACTTTTTTTCCCGCTCGCCACCAACGCACCAGACCGATGACGCTGATGGCGCACCAGGAAGTCTGGATAATCACGGCGGAGAGGTTGAACTTGAAGAGGAGCGAATAGAGGAGAAACAAGGCGCCAATCAGGTTCACCAGGGGGAAGATCAGCCCCTCGGCCCGCACACGGCCGGTTTGCACCGCCAGGTACATGACCAGGATGCAGCCCACGCCAGCCATGCCAACCAAATCGTGAAACGCCACAATGACAGTTTCTTGCATACATCCTCCTGGCTAATGGTTCCAATCAGAAGTGGACACATCCTATCAGAAAAAAACCAGGGGAGATATGCTTTGTTAAACCATCATCGCCTGACGTTGCACGCTCTCGGTCAGCTCTTCAGGAAGGTTCCGAAGGCCTGGATCGTGCCGTAGATGTCTGCCTTGCTGGAAAGCTCAAAGGGCGAGTGCATGGAGAGCACCGGCGGACCCATGTCGATGATGTCCATGCCGTAGACCGCGAGATACTTGGCCACAGTGCCGCCGCCGCCAGCGTCCACCTTACCCAGTTCGGCCATCTGCCAGGGCACCTTGGCTGTGTCCAGGATATTCCTGAGTTGAGCGATGAACTCGGGGTGGGCGTCATTGGCCCCGACCTTGCCCCTGTGTCCGGTGAACTTGGAGAAACAGGGACCAAAACCCATACGCGCCGCATTGAGCTTTTCATAGACATCCTGGAAGTCTGGATCGGTTCCGGCGTGCACGTCCGCGCTGATAGCCTGGCTGGACATGAAAATCGTCGAGAGCTTGGCCTTGGGAGCCCAGACCTCGGCCAGGTCCTCCACGCAATATTCGAAGAACTGGGAAGTGGCCCCGGTGGCCCCCACGGACCCGATCTCCTCCTTGTCCCAGAAAAGAGCGAGCTGGCAGTGTTCGGGCTTGGGCGAGTTCAGAAAGGCCTCGAAGGTACAGTAGGAACAGGCCCGGTCATCCTGGCCGTAAGCCCCAATGAGCGCCCGGTCGAGCCCCACGTAGCGGGCGCGACCAGCAGGCACGATCTGCATCTCGGAGGAGAACAGATCCTCCTCGGCAATGCTGTACTTTTCCTTCAAAAGTTTGAGCAGCGTATTCTTGACCCGTCCCTTTTCGTCCTTCAGGTCCAGGTCCGGCTCATGGCCCAGAACCACGTTGAGCTTCTCGGCCTCAAAGGCGTCCTCCACCTTCTTGACCACTTCCTTGTAGGCCAGATGGGGCAGCAGGTCGGTGATGGTCAGGACCGGATCTTCCGGGTCCTCGCCCACCACGATATCCACGACGGTGCCATCCTTCTTCACCACCACGCCGTGCAGGGCCAGTTCCCGCGCCAGCCACTGATACTTGCGGATGCCGCCGTAGTAGTGGGTCTTGGCCAAGGCGATATCCAGGTCCTCGTAGAGGGGGTG
>JAHJKV010000399.1 GCA_018822065.1 Pseudomonadota bacterium | reverse complement strand
CTCCAGCTTCGCCTCGCAACTTGCCGCCAACCAGAAGTCCCAAAAAATCGGAAATCAGCTGCCTGCGGCAATTTTGTATGCGACGGGATAGCCAAACGCGAGAAAGGCGCGACCGGAGTCGCGCCTTTGGAATAACCGTCTGTCCGTTGTTACTGGACCAGGGGGTTGGCACCGCCGCCGACGGGCACGATGGGTGCACCGGCCGAGTCGGAAGTGACGCTCGCGGCATTGGCTGCGGCCACGGATTCTGGATCGGACTGGTCAGGATGACACTTGGCGCAGAAGGTGCCCATGCTGGCGCCATCGGCAGTGTCGATGATCAAATACTTGTAGTTGGCATTAGACGGGTGCGGGTTGTGGCAGCTCACGCAAGTGAACACGCCGTCCCACATCAGTTCGCCGGGAACATTGGTATAGGTGGGCTTCACGCCGGTCGGGTGAGTGGCGTGAAGATTGATGCCCGTGGCGCCCGTGCCGTTATGACACCCAAGGCACAGGGCGTCGATGGGCGTGGCCGATGCGGTCCGGGCCGGATTTGCCATCTGGCCGGGCTCCACCCCAACGATGAAACTGCCTTTCGCATAGTGAGTGCTGTGGCACTCGATGCATTCCATGTCGTGCGGTCCGGCGGCCTGTGCCACGAACGCGAACCCAAGAACCATGACAACCCCAAAAGCGATAACCAGTCCTTTCATGTGTCCTCCTCTTCAGGTAACCCCAGTCACGGCCCCCCCTCGGGGCCACTCACCTCACACTAGCTTTAACTCATAGCTGCAAGCAATAAAAAAGTCAAACATGGTAGCAGTCTAGAGATAATCATGACTTTCCACCAATGAGCGCGAACGCTCGAAGGAGGATGGCGCATCAGGACGATGCGGAAAGGCTAGTCCGTCTGGATACCGTACAACTTGAGCTTTCGATACAGAGAACTCCGCTCCAGGCCGACAGCCTTTGCCAACTGGCTGACGTTGTTATCGAATTCTTTGAGCTTGGTGACCAGGAACCGAGTTTCGAATTCAGCCCGAGCCTGTTTGAGTTCGATGGGACCATCGGGGATGGCCGGACAAGGCTGGTGGTTTTCCGGACAGGGACGGCTCTCGCTCTGCGGCTGTATAGGAACGGACCCTCTGAATTCACGGGGCAACTGGGATGCATAGACGGTCTTGCCGCTGAAGAGGATCTGCATGCGCTCCACAAAATTCTTGAGCTCCCTGACATTTCCGGGCCAGGGGTAACAGGCGAGCGCCGCCAGGGCATCCGGGGAAAACGTCAGGGGTTTGAAGCCATGTTCTCGGCAGAGCAGCCCGACAAAATCCTCTATGAGCAGCGCCAGATCGCCTGTCCGCTCCCGAAGCGGCGGCACTTCCAGAGGAAATACCTTGAGCCGGTAGTAGAGATCCTCACGGAAATTACCGGCCTCTATCTCTTTCAGCAAATCCTTGTTAGTCGCCGCGATGACCCGCACATCCACCTGAATGGTCTTGCTCCCGCCCACGTGCTCGAAGCGTTGCTCCTGCAGAATTCGCAAAATCTTGGCCTGGGTCTTGAGACTCATGTCGGCGATCTCGTCCAAGAGGAGCGTGCCCATATGGGCCAGCTCGAACTTGCCGATCTTGGAGGTCTCGGCCCCGGTAAAGGCTCCCTTTTCATGACCGAACAGCTCGGCCTCTATGAGTTCCTCGGGAATGGCCGCGCAGTTCACCGCAACCAGAGGCTTGTCTGCCCTGCGGCTTTCCAGGTGGAGCGACCGGGCCACGATCTCTTTGCCTGTGCCGTTTTCACCGGTGATGAGCACCCATGCATCGGTGGGTGCAACCTGGCGGATCGCCTCACGCAGGGCGATCACGGGCTCGGATTCCCCGGTGAGCTGGAAGGGGTGAGTGCTCATGATCCGGGACTTCAGGACCCGGTTTTCTTCGGCCAGACGAGTCATTTCCAAGGCGTTGCGCGTGGAGGTGATCACTTTTTCGAGGGAAAGCGGCTTTTCGATGAAGTCAAAGGCTCCGGCCTTGAGGGCGGTGACCGCCGTCTCGATGTTGCCGTGACCTGAAATCATGACCACCGGCAGGTCGGGATGGCTTTGGCGGGTGCGCTCGAGCACCTCCAGGCCGTCCAGGCCGGGCAGCCAGATATCCAGGAAGAGCAGTTGCGGCACCCGGCTCTTGAGCGCTTCCAGGCCATCTTCGCCGGTTTCCGCTTCCATCACCTCATGGCCTTCATCTTCAAGGATGCCCTTGAGCGAAAAACGGATACTCTCTTCGTCGTCGATGATCAGAATAGTGGCCATGAATGCTCCTGTTGCTGGTGGCGGAGTCCACTGTAAGCCAGGAACGCTTGTGGTTCAAGCATCTCAGCCCGTGTTGGAGGCCACTGCGTTGGCAAGGGCATCGGCAAGGTCCGGGTACCGGAAGGCATAGCCCGCCTCCATGAGGCGTTTGGGCAGAACGCGCTGGCCCGAGAGCAACACCTCGTCGGCCATCTGACCGAACAGCATCCGGAGGGCGAACGCCGGGGCAGGAAGAAATGCGGGCCGTCCAAGCACTGTTCCAAGAACCTTGGAGAACTCCCGGTTGGACACGGGGTTCGGGGCGGTCAGGTTAAATACCCCGGTCAGCTTGCGCTGCATGATGAAGAGCATGGCCCCGACCTCGTCGTCGACATGTATCCAGCTCATGCCTTGGGCTCCAGACCCGAGAGGACCGCCAAGACCCAGCCGGAAAGGCGGGAGCATCTTGGCCAGGGCACCGCCGGAGCCAAGCACCACGCCTGTGCGCACCACAGCCCGGGCCACTCCCAGGTTCTCCACCTCAAGACTGGATTTTTCCCAGTCGCGAGCCACGGCGGAAAGGAAGCCCGTGCTGCCCCGCATGGCTGTCTCATCCACAAGTTCCTCGCCAAGGGGGCCATAATAGCCGACAGCCGATCCCTGGATGACCAGGGCAGGCTTGGTCGCCGCCTTCTGCACCGCATCGACCACGGCGCGCCCTGCGTCGAGCCGGCTTTGCATGATGCGTTCGCGTTTGGCCGGGGTCCACCGCCCGTCGGCAATGTTCTCGCCCGCCAGATTGACGATGTAGGTGTCCGCGTCGACCAGATGGCTCCAGCCGTTGGCTGTTTTGCCGTCCCACGCAAAGCCCATCACGTGGCGCTCAAAGACCTCGGCGACCTTGCTCGGCCGACGCGACAAGATAACCACGTCCAGGCCCGTATCGAAAATACGGCGCACCAGATGCTGGCCAATGAATCCCGTCCCGCCAATGACAATCACTCGCATGCGATCCTCCGGCGCGAATCCTACAGAAACAAAACCCGGATGTCGATTGGGTAAGTATTAAAATTATGTTGACCTACAAATAAGAATGAGTACTATATTAATGTATCATTTATTTGTTGACACCCTAGTAAGGAGTTCTTCCATGCAGATCACCATCAAGCTTAAAATGCTTCTCATGGGAATTTTCATAGCCGTCGCCATCTGTTTGATGGCGGGGAGTCTGATATATTCCGACATGGTCACCAACGCCTCGCTGTCATCCATGCAGCAGGCAGACGACATGAACACCCAGCGCCGGGAGCAACTGTCCAGGGTGATCGAGTTCAAACTGCAAATGACCGAACTCACCCTTGCAGCCATGGATTCCATCATCGACATGAGCAGCGGCATTGTGGCTCCAGACATTATGGAACAGATGGAAACAGCCGCAGCATTTTTGACGAGCGAGGCCTCCACCCTCGTCGAACTTGCCGACACGGACGAAGAGAAACAGTTGGCACAAGAAGTGGCCGACAACGTCACCAGCTTCATCAAGGCCTGCAAGACAGACCTTCCCCAGGCTATCCGCGACAGCGTAGGTCGCGCGGATGACCCGCAAATTCTTGCTCGATTTGCTGCCATCGACGACAGCATCGACCACGATGCCGACATCATATTGTCAGCGCTTATTGGCATTGAGAAAAGCGTCGCAGGCGAAGTGGAAGAAGCCATGGCCGCCATGGTCGCCGTGGAAAACGAGATGGTGGAGACCCTGGAGTTCATCAAGCTCATCG
>JAHJKV010000398.1 GCA_018822065.1 Pseudomonadota bacterium | reverse complement strand
CCGTCCCTTTGCCGACGCAGCTGGAGACGATGCCTACAACGTCGAGCTGAAAATCGACCATACCTTCCGGGTGTACGCCCTCGCCTGCCGTATCACCGAAGAGGAGTCCCTGGACGACCGCACCGCCCGGCTGGTCCACATCGGAGCTCTTTTTCACGACACGGGCCGCTTCGTCCAGTACCAGCGCTACGGCGTGTACAACGACGCCAGCACCGAGAACCACGCCCGCCTCGGAGTGCGGGAACTGTTGCGAAAAGGCATCCTTGAAGGTCTGCCCGTCAAGGACCGGCGAGTGGTGCTCGGCTGCGTCTTCCTGCACAATGTCCGCCATCTGCCCGAGGGGCTGCGGCCGCTCATCAAACGCGTCACCGGGGTGGTCCGCGACGCAGACAAACTAGACATACTGCCCATCATGCTTGCGCATATGAATGGCTCCAAGCCGCCCAACAAGGTAGTGACCCTGGGCGTCGCCCCGCACCCGACCAATTACTCGTCTTCCATGCTGGAGCACTTCAAACGACGCGAGGTTGGGTCCTATACCAACATGCGCTGGCACAACGACTTCAAGCTGCTCAACCTGACCTGGATCTATGACCTCAACTACCAGGCCAGCAGACGCATTCTCCAAGAGACCGGTCACATAGAGGAACTGCTCAACTCCCTGCCCCATGATCCAGCCCTGGATGAAGTCCGCGCCCAGGTGCGCCAGGATCTGGCCGAGTATTTGTAAAACTTTTCTTGCCGTCTTCTCTGATAATGTATAGAAAAATTAGAAGGTTTGTACTTTAAACCCTCGACATCAACATGGCACTGAAACGCAGCAGCAAAGCATACCGACTCTTCCGGCACATCCTCATTGTCTCCGGTGTTGATGTCCATGCCCGACGCGACCAAGCCTCAATGGCGACCTTCGCCCCTGACGCGGTTACCATTATCGAGTCCGGGGCAGAAGCCGTGGACTACCTGAACGATCATCCCATAGATCTCGTGCTCTGCGATTCCGAACTGGCGGACATGGACGGCATCAAGTTTGTCCAGATCCTCAAACGCAACATGAGCCAGAAGATGCTCCCGGTGATCATGATCACCCTGGAAAACCGCAAACAGTATGTGCTCGATGCCATCGCAGCAGGCTGCGTCGGGTATGTCCTGCGACCCTATGTCGTTGACACCCTTGAAAAATACATTGTCTCCACCAAGGAAATAAACACCTACCCCGAAATCGAGGAACTGCAACTTGCCGAGGCCAAGGATCTGGTCAGCCGGGGCAATTTCGACGAGGCCATCGACACCTTTGAGGAAATCCTCTCCATCCAGGAAGAAGCCCAGAAATACTACGACATGGGTTGCGACTTTCTGCTCAAGGAGTTCTACGGCAAGGCGATAATCGCTTTCAAGAAGGCCGTGAAGATAAACGACCTCTTTGCTGAGGCATATTCGGGTCTGGCCGAGGCCTACAAGGGCAAGGGCGACGACGAGGCCTATGCCCGCTTCATGCACAAAGCCAGCGAGGTCTTCGCCCAGTTCGACCGCATGGAAGAGGCCAAGTCCGCCTTCATCGAAGTTCTCAAGTACGAACAGGATGTGCCCAACCCGTATAACTCACTGGGCGTCAAACTGCGCAAGCAAGGCGACTACCGGGGAGCGATTCATGCCTATGAACGCGCCCTGGAACTCACGCCCGAAGACGAGAATGTCTTCTACAACCTTAGCAAAGCCTTTTATTTCATGGGGGACATCGACCTGGCGGGAAACGCCGTCACCAGTGCCCTGAACCTGAACTCGAATTTCCCCGAAGCCGAAAAGCTCTACACCCGCATCTTCAACAACCAGTTTATCCCGACCCAACAGCCTCGCGCCACCGCCCACGAAACCAAACAGAGTTCTGCCAAAGATATCTGACCGGGAGTCGATATGCCTTTTGAAACCTGGCTCAGATTCGGCTCCTTCGCCCTGGTCCTGGTGTGCATGCTCGGCCTGGAAACCCTCTTTCCCAAACGCCCCCTGACCGCTCCCCGGACCACTCGTGCCCTGAACAATCTGGCCGTGCTCGGCCTGGGCACCCTGCTGGTGCGACTCTTCCCCATCCTGCCCGTGGCCCTGGCCACGCTGATGCACCAAGGCAACTTTGGCCTGTTTGAGATGCTCGACCTGCCCGCCTGGGTGGAAATCCCGACAGCCATGCTCCTGCTCGATCTGCTCATCTACTGGCAGCACCGGCTTTTCCATGTGGTCCGCCCCCTCTGGCGCATCCACCGCATGCACCACGCCGACGTGGATATCGACACCACCACAGCGCTTCGATTCCACCCCTTGGAAATCGCCCTATCCATGCTCATCAAGCTGGCAGCCGTGGCCCTCTTGGCCCCCTCCCCGCTGGCGGTGCTCCTCTTTGAGGTCAGCCTGAACGGTTGCGCCCTGTTCAACCACGCCAACCTCGCCCTGCCCGCTACCCTTGACCGCTGGCTGCGCCTAGTCCTGGTCACCCCTGACATGCACCGCGTCCACCACTCCACGGACATGCGCGAGGCGAACAAGAACCTGGGGTTCAACCTCCCCTGGTGGGACCGGCTCTTCGGCACCTACCAAGCCCAACCCGCCCTGGGACACCAGGATATGCACATCGGCATGAATCTCTTTCGCGACCCGGTCTGGTGGCGATTGCCTAGCATGCTCCTGATCCCGTTCAAATAGGTTGCAAAAGCTCCCAAGCGGCCTATAGTAGCTTTATCCCCTCCCATCATCCCGCCATATGACGGGTATCCAACCGACCCAAAAGGAAGGACGCATGGACAAAATATTTGACGTCATCATTCTTGGCTCAGGCCCTGGAGGGCTCCAGGCCGCCATCCACTCCTCGCGCAAAAAAGCATCCACCCTGGTGCTCGGCCGCATGCACAAGTCCAGCCTGTTCTGGGCCCATGTTGAAAACTACTGCTGCCAACTCTCCATCACCGGCGAGGAGATGCTCCGCCAGGGCAAGATCCAAGCCGAGGCCACCGGCACCATCTTCGTGGACGAGGATGCCCTGCACATCACACCCTCGGGTCGACATTTCCAGATCGCCACCGAGTCCGGCATCACCTACACCGCCCGCAGCCTGGT
>JAHJKV010000397.1 GCA_018822065.1 Pseudomonadota bacterium | reverse complement strand
CGCCTCTTGGCATTCCGCTTCCAGGATGCGGGCCACGGCAGCTGCGCCTTGGCGAGAAAAGAGTTGCCCCGCCTCCTTCTCCTCGGCCTCGATGCCCCTGGCGGAGAAAAAGTCCAGCGCATCGTAGGGCGAATGTCGGGCCAGGGCGGATTTGACGAAGTGGGGATTCTCGCAGAGATAGTCCTCAGCGCAGGCGGCCAGGTTGGTGAAGTTGCACCGTCCGCCCCCGGAGACCAGCACCTTGCGCGCCAGGGTGTCGCCATGGTCGAGAACCATGACCCGCCTGCCCAGACTGGCAGCGTGCATGGCGCAATAGAGGCCCGAGGCCCCACCGCCCAGGATGAGAACGTCTGCGTGCATGGGGAGTGGATAGGATATGGAAGGGCAGTCTGTCCAGACCAGAGTCGGTTGCAGGTCAAGCACTCTTCCCTTTCTCCTAGGTTTCTGCTACCCAGACCGAACGCGTTGTACGGCACTGTTTATTATTCGTAGGAGGGAAATATGGACTTTTTCTGGTTTTTCCTGGGTCTCGGTCTGGTCATCAGTGGCATCTGCTTCATCAAGGTCAGCAGCCTGCAGGACTAGTTTTCGATACTTTTCACGCAGAAAAAGCGGCCTCCAGGCCGCTTTTTCTTTGGAATGCGCTCAATAGTCATATCGTCGGTTCAGGCCGTGGGCAGCTCGCACTCTCCCTCATCCCTGGTAGACCCTGGTCCGCCCAGGGGGCGGAAACATTTGTGGGTCCCCCCGCAGATCGGGCAACGCCAGGTCTCTGGAAGATCCTTGAACTGGGTGCCCGGTACAATTTTTCCTTTTCGATCACCCTTGTCTGGGTTGTAGATGTAGCCGCAGTTTACGGTCTGACATTGAAACATTTCATGCGGTTCAGCCATGTTCACCCCCAAAAGCCATCCTGTGCGCCTTGCGCAATGCTGGAGCACGGGGCTTCTATTAGTAATGATTATTACAAAATAGCGTCCAACTGTCAATACAAGCAAGCATGGCGAGAACGAGACGACTGGCAATCCCTGTGCGTCCTGTCATGACTCCTGTCTTGGCAAAGGCGGGCTGGCTTGCTAGCCTGGGTTCTCATCACCCAAGCGAGGAATCCTCATGCGCATACTCTCCTGGAACGTCAACGGCTATCGGGCCGTGCTCAAGAAGAATTTTCTGGACTGGCTTGCCACCTGCGGGGCGGATGTGGTCATGCTCCAGGAAACCAAGGCCCACCCCGATCAGATCGACGATGAAGCCCGAGCCCCGGAAGGGTTTGCGGCCAGCTATTTCAATTGGTCCAAGGGACGCAAGGGCTATTCCGGCACGGCCACCTTTTCCAATCCCACGCCGCTTTCCTACAGCGAATCCCTGCCGGACGACCGCTATGCTGGCGAGGGTCGCGTCCAGCTCATGGAGTACGAACAGTTCTACCTGTTCAATATCTATTTCCCCAACGGCCAGGCACGTGAGGAGCGCCTCGACTTCAAGCTTGGATTCTACAACACGTTTTTGGCCTATGCCCAGGAACTCAGAAAGAAAAAACCCATCGTGGTGGGTGGGGACTTCAACACCGCGCATCGGGAAATCGACCTCAAAAACCCCAAGGCCAACGCGAACACATCCGGATTTTTGCCCATCGAGCGGGAGTGGATAGACACCCTGATCGCCACCGGCTATGTGGATACCTTTCGCATGTTCGACGAAGGGCCGGGCAACTATTCGTGGTGGTCCTACCGCTTCAATGCCAGGGAGAACAACGCCGGGTGGCGCATCGACTACTTCTTCGTGTCCGATGAGCTGAAGGATAATGTGGTCAAGGCATGGATCGACATGGACACCCTGGGCTCGGATCACTGCCCGGTGGGGATTGAACTTCAGTTCTGATTCTTGCCCACCCCGGCCAGCTTTTCCGCCACCAGGGTCAAGACATCCATCAGTTCCGCCGGGATCTCTTTTTCAGGGTCCAGGGCAGCCTCCGCCAGTTCCGGGTCAAGCCCCTGGGCCTTGGCGAGTTTCCTCAGTTCGGCGCGGATCTCGTCCGGGGTGAGTTTGTCTGTCATGGGGTTCAGGCTAGGACATCGCAGTCAAAAAGGAAAGGGCGGTTCCGCAGAGGAAGTAGACGTTTTCCACAAAGGCGGTGGCGATGTTCCGGGCCCTGTTCTTGAGGGTCAGGTAGATATTGTCAAAGTCCACAAAGAGAGCTGATTTGCGCTGATACTGCACTGGTGATCCTGGGACAGGATAACAGCATAAATATAAATGCATATTTACTATGTTTGTTTCGATGAAAGATGCAAGAGGGGAATGGGTGCGTCATCTTATGTCTGCTATCCAAAGAAAGCGGCCCCGTCAGGGGCCGCTGGTTCATTATATCGAGTCGGAAGCTGGAAGGTTAGAAGTCGTATCCAAAGCTGGCGACCACTCCCTTGGTGCGGGCTACGGAAGCGTCCATCTGGGCCCGGAGCTGCTTCTTGTACTCGTCCATGTCCATCTGGATCTGGGCCACGCCGGTGTCCATGGCGGCCTGGGCCACGGCAGGGGCAACCCAGGTGAGCACGCGAGGGTCGAGCGCCTTGGGAATCATGTAGTCCAGGCCGAATTCCAGGGTGTCCACGCCGTAGAGGTCGCAGATTTCCTTGGACACGGGCTCTTTGGCCAGATCGGCCAGGGCCTGGGCCGCGGCGATCTTCATCTCCTCATTGATGGTGGTGGCGCGGCAGTCAAGGGCACCGCGGAAAATGAAGGGGAAGCCGAGGACGTTATTGATCTGGTTGGGGAAGTCAGAACGGCCCGTGCCCATGAGGCAGTCGGGGCGAGCTTCCTTTGCATCGTTGTAGGTGATCTCCGGGTCCGGGTTGGCACAGGCGAAGATGATGGGGGAGTCGGCCATGGACTTGACCATCTCTTTGTTGATCTTGTCCTTCACGGACAGGCCGAGGAAGCAGTCCGCGCCCTTCATGACCTCTTCGATGGAGCCGTAGTCCTTGTCCTGGGCATAGACCTTTTTCTGGGCGTTTAAGTCCGTGCGGCCAGCATGAATGAGGCCACGTGAGTCGAACATGAACACGTTTTCGCGCTTCACGCCCATCTGGATGTAGAAGTTGGTGCAGGCGATGGCCCCGGCACCTGCGCCGGAAACAACGACCTTGATCTCCTCGATCTTCTTGCCGGTGATCTCCAGGGCGTTGAGCATGCCCGCGCCGGAGATGATGGCCGTGCCGTGCTGGTCGTCATGGAAAACCGGGATGCCCATCTCGGCCTTGAGCCGTGTCTCGATTTCGAAACACTCCGGTGCCTTGATGTCTTCCAGGTTGATGCCGCCGAAGGTGGGCTCCAGGAGCTTGCAGAAGGCGATAATCTCTTCGGGGTCCTGGGTGGCGATGTTCAGGTCGTAGACGTCGACATCTGCGAAAATCTTGAAGAGTACGCCCTTGCCTTCCATGACCGGCTTGCCCGCCTCGGGGCCGATGTTGCCAAGGCCAAGCACGGCGGTGCCGTTCGATACCACGGCCACCAGGTTG
>JAHJKV010000396.1 GCA_018822065.1 Pseudomonadota bacterium | reverse complement strand
GTCTTTATCTTGTTGTTCGTCACTTCCATTTGTAGCGGTCTATAGTTTCTTTTATTGTTGAAATGAGCGTTTTTTTTGTTTAAAATACAGAAAAGACAATATTAATCAACTCAGTAATGTGTTTTAGGGGAGGATTGACTATGAAAAGACAAACATTTTCAATGATTGTCTCTATTGTGATTCTTTTGTCAGTCTCTATGACGCATTTGGCCTGGGCTAACTGCGGAGGGGGCGGGGTGGGCCCATTTTCCTTTGCGATCAAAAGGGATTGCCAAGAATATGTAAATACTCTCAAAGAGTACCTGAGGATGCTGTTTGAGGCCCGCGATGCTTTACACGCCAAGCACAAACCTTCCAAGGAGGATTTTGAAGCCTTCCTCAAGTTGGAAGATCAATTTGATCAGTATGCAACTGCAGCTCAAAATTACATGGCGGAGAAACTTAAAGAAGCCAAAAATGATGGGTCATTAGAAGGCAAAATGTATCTTGAACAGCAACTCAGACGCATTCAAAACGTCCTGGAGAATAAACATAAAGCTGTCTGGGACACCTTTGTCTGGGCTCAAGACGAGTTAGAGATAAGGAAGAGAGACTGAGATGGTCTGACCAGGATTATTTCCCGGCCCACAAGAGTTTAAATGTCTATGAGCCAGCGCGTGAGGCTGCCGAATCTTGAAGCTCCTGGTCAGGGAGGAGATGATGCGGTCGTAGTTTTTTTCAGCGCCCGAAGTAGAGCAGGGGATCGCCGTCGAACAGTTCCACTGCAACGTTTAGCAGGAGGTTCTCGGCGAGGCGGTATCCTACGGAGAGACGATCCATCTTGGCAGAGCACCCCAAGCTGTAGACGGTCAGTCGTCAAGTTGACAGATTGGTGGTGAACTGGACTTGTATGGTCTGGACCGCATCAGATTCGAATTTTGCTTGGCCCACCATCGCAAAGATAAAAGCCCCTGTGTATGCTGGGGCTTTGATGTTGAGAGATGCGGCGAGGGCGCAGGTTACATCTTCTCCAGCAACTGGGTGAGGATCAGCATCAGGGCATCCATGTCCACGGGTTTTGCGATGTAGCCGTTCATGCCAGCCTGGAGGAATTGTTCCTCGTCGTCCTTCAAGGCATGGCGTGGAAAATGGTTTTGCAGGGGAAAGCTTTTAGGGGACGAAAACAGAAAGCATTTTTTAGGCTTTCATCCTGTCAAGGGATGCTTTTGGTAGAAATCAATAGAAGTACGCCTGTGCCGGATGAACCTTTGTTTAGATGAAGAAGAGTAGCATTTGACCGATACAGGCCAGGAGTAACCCGGTCATAAGGACGAGCCAGGCTAGTTTTGAATATTTCTCAGCGGACCACACCTCTCCCTGGGGTCCCAGGACAGGCTTATTTTTGATCTCCCCGAAATACATGGTTGGCCCACCCATCTGCGCCCCGACCAGCCAAGCTGAAAAGGCCATGGGATACCCCGCATTGGGACTTTCCATCTTCACCGCGTCTTTCAAGGAATACTTGAAGGCTTGGCGAACATCGAGTTTCATAATCAGTCCAGTCACAAGCATGGTCAAAGCCGTGATCCGGGCTGGAATCCAGGCAAGAATATCGTCGGTTTTGGCAGCGAACCAGCCAAAATCAGCATACTTCTCCGTCTTATATCCCCACATGGAATCAAGGGTTGAGATGGTCTTGTATATCCACATGACCACAGGTCCGCCCAGACAGAGCCAGAAAAACGGAGCAACGAAACCATCGTTCAAGTTCTCGCTCACAGTTTCGGCCAGGGATCGACGCACCTCGTCGGCGGTCATGGAGCCCGTGTCACGAGTTACGAGCATGGACAGAGCCACCTTGGCCTCGGTGAGTTGGCCGCTCTCAAGGAGACGGTGCACATGCCCAGCCTCCGAAAGCAGGCAGCGCAGGGCCAGTCCGGCGTAGCACAAATAGAGAGTGACGAAAAAACCTGCCGGGCCAATGGAGGTAAGGGCATAGACGGTGACGGCAACCAGGACCACCAGAGCCATGGCCGCGAAGAACCCGGCCAGTCTTCCGGGAAGCCCGGACCAGGCGGATTGTGCCAGGAGCTCGAACCCATCGGCGAGATTCCCGATGAGCCGGACCGGATGGGGCAGCCAACGCGGGTCGCCTAGCAGCAGGTCAAACAGCACGGCAAGGCCGGGGATGGTCCAGGTATACGCAGCTAGATCCGTCATTCCCATCCCTCCAGGGTAGGAAGTGTCAGAGGGAGGGGAACCGGTCCCCTCCCTCGTATGATGCTAGTTTTCGAAGTACGACCTGAGCAAGGCGGATCGCACCGGATGTCGCAACTTCCGGAGTGCCTTGGCCTCGATCTGCCGGATGCGCTCGCGGGTGACGTTGAAGAGCTTGCCCACCTCTTCCAGGGTATGGTCGCTCTTTTCGCCAATGCCGAATCGCTTGCGGAGCACCTGTTCCTCACGCGGGGTGAGGTCGGAAAGGACCATGGATATCTGCTCGCCGAGCTTGGTTGAAACCACTTCCTCGGAAGGCGCTGCAGCCTTCTTGTCCTCGATGAAATCGCCCAGGCTCGAATCTTCCTCGTCGCCGATGGGGGTTTCTAGGCTGATGGGCTCCTTGGCGATCTTGAGCACCTTCTTGACCTTCTCCAGGGGATAGTCCATGCGCTCGGCGATCTCTTCCGGGCTGGGGTCGCGCCCCAATTCCTGCACCAAGTAACGCGAGGTACGGATGAGCTTGTTGATGGTCTCGATCATGTGCACTGGGATACGGATGGTCCGGGCCTGGTCCGCGATTGCCCGGGTGATGGCTTGGCGAATCCACCAGGTGGCGTAAGTCGAAAACTTGTAGCCCCGCTGATATTCGAACTTGTCCACGGCCTTCATCAGTCCGATGTTGCCCTCCTGAATCAGGTCCAGGAACTGCAGGCCACGATTGGTATATTTCTTGGCGATGGAGACCACCAGCCGCAGGTTGGCGCGAATAAGCTCCTGCTTGGCCCGCATGGCAGACTGATTGCCCCTCTTGATGCGCCAGAGCACTTCCTCCAGATCATGCACGTTGTGGCAACACTTCTCCTGCAGACGTACCAGGATTTCCAGCTTACCCGCGAGCATCTCCTTGAAAGAGAAAAACTCTTCCACGGTCATGGAAAGATCATCGGCAGCCATGACCGGATTGACCTCGCGCGCATCCACAGCCTTGAACAGGAGTTCGATTTCATCCCGGGTCTTGCCCACGGACAGCACGTAGGCCGAGAGGTCACGCTGGCAGTTATGCATCTGGCGCACATAATCTCCCACGGTCTCGATGATGCGGTCAATCAGCGTCTTCTCCAGTTTGATGTCGCGCAGTCGGGTGACGATATCTTCTTTAAAATTCATGATCTCCTTCTGCACGCCATAGACCCGGCGGTCGAGGCATGCACAGTGATCAAGTTTTTCATATATCTTGATTTTTTTCTTATAGACCTGTTTGACCTCGTCGAGCAGAAAGATGACGCGCTGGCGCTGGTTCATCTCATCCTCGCTCGGGTCGTCCTCTTCGATGGTCTTGACCACGTCCTTGAGCTTGATGCGCTGCTCGTCCAGGTCCTCACCTACGCTGATGAGTTCCTCGATAGCCACAGGCACCTCGACCAGGGCGTAGAGCACTTCCATCTCCCCGGACTCTATCTTCTTGGCGATGACCACCTCGCCTTCGCGATCCAGCAGGTGGACAGCGCCCATTTCACGCAGATACATTCGCACCGGGTCCGTGGACCGGGAGGAATAATCCAGCGCATCCTCATCCTTGACCAACTCTATGTCGTCTTCATTTTCGGTGCTGGTTGCCAGCACCTTTTTCCCCTGCTCTTCGGAATCAACGATGACGATATTCATCTCGTTGAAGATGTTTATGACTTCCTCAAGCTGTTCGGGGTCGGAAAATTCAGAAGGAAGAGATTTCCCCACCTCGTCAAAGGTCAGGAATCCGTCTTTCTTTCCCTTGGCTATAAGGGTTTTGATTTGCTGGATATCCTTAATGCTGCTCATCTTCCCTCCGGAGCGCGTCGCTGAGCGCTTTATTGATTCTCTCGATTCGAGCCTGGTCGCCATCGGCCTGGGCCGTGCGAAGTTTGCTCATCAATTGTTTCATGCTAGCTTTCTTTCTAAACTTTTCTATGAGATCACAGTGATGTTCCCATTCCAACTGCAACTCTTTTCCGGATATCTGGCTCTCGTCGCGTTCCACTCGAAATTCCATCCATAATCGTTTCTCCCCCTGGGTCAATCCGGACAATATGTCTCCCTGCTGATTCGCCACGATCTTTTCCCAGAGGCCTTTGGCCCATGCCGTTGTCAGGACGCTTTTGAAACCTCTGGCGTCCAGGTCCGGTATGTATTCGGGATATTGAATCGGAAACTTCAGCAGCATCTTGTCGTCCAGATCCTCCTTTTCTATCTGCCGCTTGGCTCCAACCGGGCGCGCCGGTGCCGATACAGCAGGTTCACCGTAAGACGTCCGCCCCATGGGCCGGGCCCCCACGGCACTCCGAAGTTCGGCCTCGGCCACCCCCAAACCTTGAGCAATGCGGGGGAGGTAATAGGCCATAAGCGTCGGTTCGGTCAGTTTCCCCAAAAAACCAGTCGCCCAGGCCATGATTTCCTTGGGCGAAAATTCGTCACGAACTGTAGACGTGGCAAATCCGAGACCGTCCCTGGCGTTTTCCAGGTAGGACTCGAATCCGTCACGCCCTTTCGTCTGCAGGATGCTGTCAACGTCCTCTCCCTCGGGCAAGAGCACCACCGAACATTTGACTCCCGCGATCAGAATCATCTCGGCACTGCGTAGGGCCGCCTTGCGACCCGCTCCGTCACCGTCAAACAGCAAATCAACCCTGCTGCAAAATCCGGCCAATCGTTTTACCTG
>JAHJKV010000395.1 GCA_018822065.1 Pseudomonadota bacterium | reverse complement strand
GCATGATGGCCCTTGAGGAACAGATGGCTGCTCTGCGAAATGAACTGGCTGAATCCCGGAAGACAATGGCCGAAAGCGTGCCGGTCATGTCCGGCCCTGAGAGCAGCGAGGAAAAACCCTGGGCAAACGTGCCCAAGCCTGCTCCCAAGCCCGCGCCCAAGCCAGCTCCGCAAAAGGCCCTAGCTCCCAAGCAGGATACCTCTTCAGCCCAGGCGCTCTACGAGAAGGGACAGCAACTGGCCGCGTCCGAGAAGTCCGAAGAGGCTCGGAAGGTATTGGATTCATTTATTTCCAAATATCCAAAGAGTAATCTCATGCCGAACGCCCTCTACTGGAAGGGCGAGACGTACTATGCCCAGAAGAACTACCCTCAGGCGATCCTGACCTTCAAGGACGTCACCCAGCGGTATCCCCGCCATGCCAAGGCCCAGGACGCACTCCTGAAGATCGGCATGTCCTACAAGAATTCCGGCGACACCGACAATGCGGTCCTCTACCTGCGCACCCTCGTGGACGAGCACCCGAACGCCTCCGCCTCTGCCTTGGCCAGAAAGATTTTGCAGGAACTGCCTGAATAAGTTTTTTCTCTCCGCCTTGTCTCTTCCCATCTGTCTGTGTTAGATTTGCACCTTAGGTCACAGCACCCTTTGTGTCCCGGATGGAGTGTTCCTGATGCTAGTTTCAAGATATATAATCAAATGCAGATCGAACTGTGTGTTGCGTGGTGTGTTCGTGGCCACGGTGCTCCTTGGCATATCTTTCCCGATCATAAACGCAATGCTCGTCTATCCCATGTTTCAGGATATCCTGGTTCAAGGGGTGGAGGAGGATGTGGAGGGCCTGGTCAGGCACCTCATGCCGGAGCTGCTTTCCTTTCAGGAGGTGGAAGGCATTACCACCTTGGGGATTCAGGAACTGGTGGCCATTGATTCCATGGTGTCAAATTTCGATATCATGAAGCTCAAGGTCTTCAATGAAAACGGAGTGACCATCTACTCCACCGATGCCGGGGATTTTGGTGTTCAAAACGAGCATCCCTACTTCCGTGAGCACATAGCCAGGGGAGAAGTGTATTCCCTGGTGGTCAGCAAGGACTCGACGAGCATGGAGGGAACGCCCGTGCCCGTGGATGTTGTGGAGACCTATGTTCCGATGATGCGCGACGGGCATTTCGCCGGGGCTCTTGAAATCTATTATGACATCACCGCGCGCAAGAGGTCCATGGACGTGCTGATCCGTAATTCCCTTGTGGGCATGGCCTTCATGTCCCTGGCCCTCGTGGCTGCCGTGGCTGCCCTGCTCAAAAAACAATCCGACCATGTCAAGCTGCTCGAACAGACCCAGACCCTCAAGGAGGACGTGGAGCGCATCGTGCAACACGACCTCAAATCTCCGGTGGCCAATATGCTCTCCGGGATCAACTTTCTTCATACTACTAATCAGGACGCAGAACAGTTGGACATTCTGGAGCAGATGCAAACCGCTGGCTGGCGAATGATGCGTATGATCAATAATTCCCTGGACCTCTACAAGATGGAGACCGGCAGATACACCTACCAGCCCAGCGCTGTGAATATTGCACAGGTTGTACGCAACGCAGCCAACGAGTTGGGTGATCTGGCTCTTTCTCGCGGGACGATGTTCTGTCTTTTCATAGAGGGGGCAGAGGCTTCAAAGGATGAATCGTTCATGGTTTACGGGGAGGAAATGCTCTGCCATAGCCTGGTGGTCAACCTGCTCAAGAATGCCATAGAAGCCACGCCTCGCATGGGATGCGTTGAGGTGAATTTCTTCCGCGAGCCGGAGTGGTTTTGTCTGGAAATTTCTAATCCGGGCACTATCCCCAAAGAGATTCTGGCCGAGTTCTTCAATAAATATGTGACCTGGGACAAGCGGGGGGGGACAGGCCTCGGGACATATTCGGCCAAACTCATCACCGAGACCCAGGGGGGGACAATCTCCGTGGAATGCGAAGAGGACATCGTCAGGGTTCTGGTTCGCCTCCCGGTGATTTCGACATTTGAAATCCGTTAGAGACATGTATATTCTGGTTGTCCGGCACTTGATTTCGGGCTACTGAAGTGAGCACTGGAGCACTCTAACCCCCGGACCCCATGGACATCGCCAAGGAATTCTTTGCATGCCTGGCGCTTAAGCACGCCGAAAAGATAGGTCCCAAGACGCACAAGGCCCTGTTGGAGGCCTATGACACGGCCTTTGAGGCTGTGCAGGACGCCCGTGGTTGGCAAGGGCGCAAGCTGGCCCGGGCCGATCAGGTCAAACTCTTCCTGGCCGAAACCTGGCGTCCGAAGGCGGAGTTTGAGTACAAGGCGGCACGGATCAAGAAGATGAACGTGCTCACCTGGGGGGATCCACGCTACCCCACAAAGCTGCGCAATATCCCGGACCCGCCCCTGGCCCTCTACTATGTCGGCGATCTTTCGCTGCTCAAGAATCCCTCCCTGGCCGTGGTCGGTGCCAGAAAATGTTCCGAATATGGTCTGAAACTGACCCGCACCATCAGCGAGCAGCTCTCGCACATGGGACTGACCATCGTCTCCGGCCTGGCCATGGGCATCGACCGCGAGGCGCACCAGGGCGGACTGGCCGGGATAGGCTCCTCCATCGCCGTTGTCGGTGCGGGGCTGGATCATCCCTACCCCATCGAGAACATGGACGTGCGCCGGGCCCTGGAGAACAGGGGGCTGGTGCTCTCGGAATTTGCCGCAGGCGTCATCCCGGAGCCGAACAATTTTCCCTTCCGCAACCGGATCATTTCCGGCCTGTCCCTGGGCGTTCTGGTGGCCGAGGCCGCCAACAAGAGCGGCAGCCTGATCACGGCCCGGCTGGCGGGCTAACAGGGGAGGGAGGTCTTTGCCCTGCCTGGCCCCTTGGGGCAGCCCACATTTGTCGGGTGCCATACTCTGCTCAAGCAGGGGGCCTGTCTGGTGGAATCCAGCGAGGACATCCTGCGCGAGCTCGCCTTTGCCATCGACTCCGAGATTGAACTGCCTTCCCGTGCGCCGCTTTCCAAGCCGAAGCCAGGGGAACCGGAGCCTGTTGAGCTGCCACAGCCCCAGGCCCAACCCCGATCCGGTCCGGCCCTGCCCCAGGGGCTTGAGCCGGACGAGGCGACACTGTTTACTTGCCTCAAACCCGTGGAGCGCATGCACATCGACGTACTCTGCCGCACCCTGGACTGGGACTCGGCCCGCGTCTCCCAGACCTTGCTGATGCTGGAAATCAAAGGCATGATACGCCAATGGCCCGGCATGACCTACACCCACATCTGACACACAAGGATCATCATGGACTGGAAACTCCTCGCCACCAGCTTTGGAACCCTCTTCCTGGCTGAGTTGGGCGACAAGACACAACTGGCCTGCGTGCTCATGACCGCCAAGACCCAAAAGCCCTGGACCGTGTTTCTGGGTTCCTCCCTGGCCCTGGTGCTGGTGAGCTTCCTCGGTGTCATGTTCGCCACCTTCATCTGCAACTACATCCCCCAGGTCGTCATCAAGAAGGTCGCCGCCTCCTTGTTCGTGCTCATGGGAGTGCTCTTCTGGTTTGACAAGATATGATTTTATTAAGAGGGATTGCGCACCGAAGCCGGATCGCCTATCCTGAGCTCGCGAGGTCCTGATAATGCAGAAAATTCCTTTGAAACTTGCCAAACCGGGCATGAAGCTCGGGCGGCCCGTGACCCGGACCAACGGCATCACTGTCGTGGCCGAGGGCGTGGAGCTCACCCAGGTGCTTATCGACCGTCTCAGCTCCATGGACATCGAACGTATCGTGGTTCAGGGAAATCCTTTGAACCTGGGAGAGGCCGGGGGCGGAACGGCCTATGACGTTCGCCTGAAGAGGCTCAACCATCTTTTCCGCGGCCATGGCACG
>JAHJKV010000039.1 GCA_018822065.1 Pseudomonadota bacterium | reverse complement strand
TCTACCTCATCTACGACGAACTCCGGACCGTATTCATCTACTTCCTGGGCACAGCCCCCTCCTTAGAAATCACCCAGGGCACAACCTACAGGCTCTTTCTCATGGGCGTTAAATCCCTTGCAGTCATCATCCTGCCCTTTATGCTCATCATCATGGTCGCCGCCTATGTGGTTATGCGTCTGCAGGTCGGCAAGCTCTGGACATTCAGTACCATGAAGCCAAAATTCGCCAAACTCTTCAACATCATGAAGGGCATCAAGAAGCTCATGATCAGCCCGGACGCATTCGTGCGCCTTGCCCGAAGTGTGTTGCAGGCCGTGGCGGTTGGCATCGCTCCCTACATCGTCATTAAACAGGAATACCCCAAGCTGCCCTCCCTGTTTTTCATGACCCCCGAAGCCATAACCGCCTATATCCTCAGTGTGGGTTACAAAATGGCCTGCTACGCCCTGGTGCCCATGATGCTCATTGCCATCGCCGATCTCGTCTACAACCGCTGGAATTACGGCGAGCAGTTGAAGATGACCAAGGACGAGATCAAGGACGAGCGGAAACAGATGGAAGGTGACCCCAAAATCAAGGCCGCGCAGCAACAAAAGATGATGGCATTCATGGCCAAGCGCATGATGGAAAGCGTGCCCAAGGCGGACGTCATCGTCACCAACCCCACCCATCTCGCTGTGGCCCTGAGCTACAATGTACTGGAGGCCCCGGCACCCATGGTTTTGGCCAAAGGCGCCGACCACCTCGCGGAAAAAATTAAAGAAATCGCAAAAGAAAATGACATTCCTATCAAAGAAAACAAACCGCTGGCACAGGCTTTGTATAAGCAAGTAGAAATCGGGGAGACCATCCCGGAAGAGCTCTACCAGGCCGTTGCGGCAATCTTGGCCAATTTGGACAAGTTCAAGAAATAGAGGCGCTTCCGGGAGGTGGTGAACCACCAACCTGCAGACGGCCACGGTGCCGGAGGTGTCAAAAATATGGCTAAGAGCCCAAATCAAGCCAGCGCCATCAACATCGACTACAATAGATTTGCCAAGCAAGGCGATGTAATGCTCGCCGGCGGCGTTGTCGTCATCCTCCTGGTCATGTTGATTCCCCTGCCGACGATCTTTCTCGACTTCATGCTCACGGTGTCTATCTCCACCGCCCTGGTGGTCCTGATCACCTCCATGTTCATGAGCTCGCCGCTAGAATTTTCCATCTTTCCATCTCTGCTGCTCGTCACCACCCTGCTGCGCTTGTCCCTGAACGTGGCCACCACCCGCGTCATCCTGCTGCACGGCGATGAGGGCACCTCCGCCGCTGGCTCGGTCATCCAGAGCTTCGGCGAGTTCGTTGTCGGTGGCAACTATGTCATCGGCATCGTCATTTTCATGATCCTCTTCATCCTGAACAAGACCGTCATCGTCTCCGGTACCACGCGTATCGCCGAAGTGGCGGCTCGCTTCACCCTGGACGCCATGCCCGGCAAGCAGATGGCCATTGAGGCAGACCTGAACGCCGGGCTGATCGACGAGGACGAAGCCCGAGCCCAGCGCAAGATGATCCGCCGCGAAGCCGACTTCTACGGCGCCATGGACGGCGCAGGCAAGTTCGTCTCAGGAGACGTCAAAGCTGGCATGATGATCACCTTTGTCAACATCATAGGCGGATTCCTGATCGGTATCATCCAGAAGGACATGAACTGGATGGACGCAGCCCACACCTACACCCTGCTGACCATTGGTGACGGCCTGGTTGCTACCATCCCCTCGCTGATCATCTCCACCTCCGCTGGTATTATCGTCTCCCGCGCCGCCGCCGAAGCGAAGATGGGCGAAGAATTCATCGGCCAGTTGACCTTCCACCATCGCGCCCTCAAGCTTGTCGCCATCATTCTGGTGATCTTCGGCATCATCCCCGGCATGCCCACCGTGCCTTTCCTGTTCATGGCCCTCTTGATCTTCCTCATCGCTCGCATGAGCGCCAAGCAGCAAGCAGACATCATGGGTGAGGTCGAGGCGGAAAAGACCAACCTGCCCACTCTGGACACCCCGGAAGAGGTGCAGTCGCTGCTGCCCCTGGATGCCCTGGAACTGGAAGTCGGCTACGGCCTCATCCCACTGGTGGACGAGGAACAGTCCGGCAACCTGCTCTCGCGCATCCGTTCCATCCGACGCCAGTTCGCCCTGGACATGGGTGTGATCATCCCTTCGCTACACCTGCGGGACAACCTGCAGCTCAAGCCTGGCGAATACAGGGTGGTCATCAAGGGCAACGCCATTGCCTCGGCAGAGATTCTCATCGACCACTTCCTGGCCATGGACCCAGGCGACGCCAAGCATCGCATCCAGGGCGTGGACACTGTGGAACCAGCCTTCAACCTCCCGGCGGTCTGGATTCCCGAGGCCCAGAAGGAAGAAGCTATGCTTGCGGGCTACACCGTGGTCGACCCCTCCACCGTGGTCGCCACCCATCTGACAGAAGTCTTCCGGCGCAACCTGGCCCAGTTCCTGGGTCGTCAGGAAGTGCAGGAACTGCTGGACGGCCAGGCCAAGCGTGCCCCCAAGGCCGTGGAACACCTGGTGCCGAACGTGCTCCCCTTGGGCACGGTGCAGAAGGTGCTCCAGAACCTGGTTTCCGAAGGCGTGTCCATTCGCGACCTGCTCTCCATCATTGAAACCCTGGCTGACTATGGTGCGGCCATCAATGACCCGACCCAGTTGACGGAATATGTCCGGGCACGCATGGGCCGCACGATCTTGAAGCCCTATCTGGACTCCGAGGGCACGCTGCCCATCATCACCCTGGCCCCGAATATCGACGAAGTGCTGAACGGCGGCATCCGCAACTCGGATCAAGGCGGCTATCTGGCACTGGACCCGGTCCAGGCCCAGCAGATCATCCAGGCCATCAATCGCACCACTGACAAGGCCGTGGGCACCGACGGCCAGCCCATCCTGCTGACCACGCCGCAGCTCAGGCCGCACCTGGCCCAACTCCTGATCCGGTTCCTGCCGAACCTGCCCGTTGTCTCCCAAGCTGAAATTCCCTCTGACGTCAGCATACAATCCCTGGCGACAGTCCACCTGCAGTAGTTCCTGAACCAGAAGCGAAAGAGTAGTACAATGCGAGTGAAGACTTACCACGGCAAGACCCCTGCCCACTGCATGACCCGCGTCAAGGAGGAGCTCGGCTCCAATGCGGTCATTCTCTCCAACAAGATGGTCACCATCGATGGCAAGCGCGTCACCGAGATCATGGCGGCCATCGAGGAGACCCCGTCCTCCTCTGCCCCCACGGCCTTCGACTCTGCTGGGATCCCCATGAGCAAGGACGCCTTCCTGAGCCAGAGCCTCAACGCCATGAGCCCGCTGACCGAGGAATGGAAGCAGAT
>JAHJKV010000394.1 GCA_018822065.1 Pseudomonadota bacterium | reverse complement strand
GTACCACAATGAACACCGAAGCGACCCGATCCTGATGCTCCTGCTCCTGGCTGCCCTGAGTGCCTTGGCCCTTTTCGCCCTGTTTCTTGAACCTGCCATGGCCGACTCGACCACACCGACCGGCGTTACCATCAGCCAGGCCGAAGTGCTCCAGCTGCACACCCGCAAGTCCCTGGTTTTGGACACCGAAAGCGACGTCACCCGCGTCTCCCTCGCCTCGCCGGAAAACGCAGACATCCTGCTCATCTCCCCCCGGCAGATATATCTCACAGGCAAGACACCCGGCTCCACCACCCTGACCCTCTGGGGTCCCGGCGACAAGGTCATGCGGGTTTACAACATTGTCATCTCCCCGGACCTGATGCTGCTCAAGCAGATGATCCACACCGTGCTGCCCCAGGAGTCCGGCATCCAGGTGCTCTCCACCGGCGACATGATCTCCCTGTCCGGCATGGTCTCCTCCACCACCAACCTGAGCACTGCCCTCTCGCTGGCCGAGGCCGCTGCCCCGGAAAGGGTCATGAACCTCATGCAGGTGGGCGGCGTGCAGCAAGTGATGCTGGAGGTGCGCATCGCGGAGATGAGCCGGTCCGTGACCAAGCGGATGGGCTTCAACCTGAATTACGTGACCAACGGTCTCTCTTTCTACACTTTCCTGAACAATTTAACTGGAATGGCAGCCCTCGGCGAAGCCGTCGGCATCAGCGACAATGTCAATGCAGTCTTCCAGTCGACCCGGGGAAGCGCCAGCGTCACCGGCTTCCTGGACGCCCTCAAGGCCAACGGACTGGTCAAGATTCTGGCCGAGCCAAACCTGATCTGCCTCTCGGGTGAGACGGCAAACTTTCTGGCCGGTGGCGAGATTCCGGTGCCCGTGCCCTCGGGACTGGGCACCATCGCCATCGAATACAAGCCCTTCGGCGTATGGCTGGAGTTCACCCCCACGGTCCTGAGCCCCGACAAGATCAACCTCGTGGTCCGGCCCGAAGTCTCGGAACTCGACTACGACCAGGGCGTGAACATCGAATCCATCGTGGTCCCGGCCGTGACCACCCGGCGCACCGAAACCACCATCGAACTGGCGGATGGACAGAGCTTCGCCGTAGCCGGACTGATCAAGGACAACCTGCGTGAGAACGCCTACAAGATTCCGGGCCTGGGCGAACTCCCGATCATAGGTACCCTGTTCCGCTCCTCGGAATACTTAAAGGAACAGACCGAACTGGTCATCATCGTCACCCCGCATCTGGTCAAGCCTGTGGACATGGCCCAACAGACCCTGCCCACAGACAACATCAAGGAACCATCGGACTTTGAATTCTATCTCATGGGCTCCATCGAAGGCGAAGGCTCCGGCCCCGCAGCCATGGCCCGCCCCCGTGAAGTGACCCCGCCGCCCTCGGACGACTCTGCCGGTTTCGACGGCGACTTCGGACACGTCATGCCCAACTAGGGAGAACAACATGCGCATCACACCACTTATCCTCTCCGCCCTGCTCATCCCGTTTCTGACCGGGTGTGGCACTCCGCTCATCCAGGAACAGGCTGTGCCCGCGCCGGGATACTCCGTGCGCCAGGCCGTGGCCATGCAGACCCTGAACCCGGAAGCGGGTGGAACCGAACCCGTGGTCGGTCTGGACGGCAAGTACGCCCAGCAGACCATGATCAATTATCAGGAAATGCCCTTGCCCTCCAAGGATGCCGAATCCGTGGACCTGGGTTCCCTCTTCAACGTCGGTGGCAGCAAGTAGGACTCGAGAGGTAAACATCATGCACAATTCCACCCTGACCATCGCCCTGGCGGTCCGCGACCACGACACGAGGCGGGAACTCGACGAGGCGGTCCGGTCCATGGATGGACTGGCCCTGGGCACCGGCAGCGAAATGGCCGATATCCTCATCTTCGAAGTGACGCGCGGCCAGGAAAAGGAATTTCTCCAGACCCGCAAGGGTCTGGCCGAGCAGGTCAGCGGCGAGATCTTCCTGGTCTGCGCCGACCCGCACCCCAAGTTTCTCATCGCCGCCATGCGCGCCGGGGTGCAGGAAGTGCTGCCCCTGCCCCTGGAACGAAAGGAATTTGCCCGCGCCCTGTCCCGCTTCCGCGAACGCAGCGCCACCCACGCTGAAACCGTCGCCACCCCCGGCCAGGGCAGGGTCATCGGCATCCTCGGCGCCCGACCCGGCGTTGGTGCCACCACCCTGGCAGTCAACCTGGCCTTAGAACTGCAACGCCAGGGCAACGCAGCCCTGGTGGACATGGCCGTGCCCCTGGGCGAGGCCCCGCTCTTTCTCGACCTGGAATATTCCTACACCTGGGGCGACGTGGCCCAGAATCTCTCCCGCCTCGACGCTAGCTACCTGGGGGGGGTCATGCCGCGTCACGCCAGTGGCCTATCGCTCCTAGCCTCGCCCGGCGAGGGCTACCTGCCGCCGGAGGCGGCCCAGGCCATGAGGCAGATAATCGAGGAACTGCGCCGGGACTTCGTGCACACGGTCATCGACACCGACGCCCTGCTCTCACCCATGGATTTAAAGGAACTGGACCGGGCCGACGAGGTGATCCTGGTCATGAACCTGACCCTGCCCTGCCTGGCCCATGCCCAGCGCCTGGCCGACACCCTGCGCCGACTGGAATCGGGTGGTGCCAATATTCGCATCGCCGTGAACCGCCACCTGCGGGATTCGGACATCATGCCTGCCGAGGCCGAGGAGATTCTTGGCCGCAAGATCACCTGGATCATCCCGGAAGACAGCCAGGCTGTGACCGCCGCCGTGAACCAGGGACGCCCTCTGGCCGAGTCCGCGCCCAAGTCGCCAGCCACCAAGGCCATCGCGACCATGGCCCGTGCCCTGACCGGAACGACCATCGCCCCGGCACGCACGAGCGGTCTTGGTTCGCTTTTCCGTCGCAGAAACAATGAGATAGGCAACCTGGCCGGAGCGGAGGCCCTATGAGCATCGCCGCCCGCTTAAACCGCAACAAGTCGGCCCTGGACACTTCTCGACACCTGTCCAGCCAACCGGAGGCCCCCCAGGCACCCCGCTTCAAGCCAGCGCCCGCGCAGGTTGCGTCCATTTCAAACGTGTCCGTGGGGCACAGTCAGTCCGACCAGTATTACGACATCAAGACCCGCATTCACCTCCGCCTGCTGGACATCCTCGACCTCGCACTCCTCGACTCTCTGGAAGAGGCCGAGATGCGTTCGGAGATCGTCCGGCTGGTCAAGAAGCTCCTGGCAGACGAGTTCAAGGCCGCCCCGCTGAACCTGACCGAGCGGCAACTGCTGCTCTCGGAGATTCAGGACGAGGTGCTGGGGCTCGGGCCGCTGGAACCCTTCATCAAGGACCCGACGGTCAACGACATCCTGGTCAACTCCTGGCGGCAGATCTACGTTGAGCGCTCGGGCAAGCTGGTACTCACCCCAGCCCGGTTCAAGGACGACGACCACCTGAAGAAGATCATCGACCGCATCGTCAACCGCATCGGACGGCGCATCGACGAGTCGCAGCCCATGGTGGACGCCCGCCTGGCCGACGGCTCCCGCGTCAACGCCATCATCCCGCCCCTGGCCATCGACGGTCCCTCCCTCTCCATTCGCAAGTTTTCCAAGGACCCGCTGGAGGTCCAGGACCTGATCAACTTCGGCTCCTTGACGCCTCAACTGGCGGAACTCATGGAAGGAGTGGTCAAGGCGCGGCTGAACGTGCTCATCTCCGGCGGCACCGGCTCGGGCAAGACCACGCTTTTGAACTGCCTCTCACGCTTCATCCCCGAGGACGAACGCATCGTGACCATAGAGGACGCGGCCGAATTGCAGCTCAAGCAGGAGCACGTGGTCCGTCTGGAGACCCGGCCAGCGAACATTGAGGGCAAGGGCGAGATCGGCCAACGGGAACTGGTCAAGAACTGCCTGCGTATGCGGCCCGACCGGATCATCGTCGGCGAGGTCCGTTCCGGCGAGGCCCTGGACATGCTCCAGGCCATGAACACCGGCCACGACGGCTCCATCACCACCATCCACGCCAATACGCCGCGGGACTGCTTGATGCGCCTTGAGACCATGGTCTCCATGGCGGGCTTGAAGCTCGCGGACATCTCCATCCGGCGCTACATCGCTTCGGCCATCGACGTGATCATCCAGGCCTCGCGGCTCATGGACGGCACCCGCAAGGTGACCAGCTTCACGGAGATCACCGGCATGGAAGGGGAGATGATCACAGCCCAGGAAATTTTCGCTTTCGAGCAGACCGACGTGGTCAACGGCAAGGTCCAGGGGCGTTTCGTCTCCCGTGGAATCCGCCCCAAGTTTTCCAAGGTGCTGGAGTCCAAGGGCGTCCATTTCGACCCGCGCATGTTCGAGCAGGGCGAAGTCTAGGAGACCGGCATGGACACCACCCTCATCCCCATTCTCGCAGCAGCGGTCGTCTTCCTCTTCACCGCAGGGCTCATCGCCCTGACCGGACAGCTCCTGGACCGCAATCGCAAGGTCGTGCGCCGTCGGCTGGACGGCCTGGTCGAGAAGGTCGGCCCCTCCCTGACCCTGGAGGCGGACCGAAGCGAACGGATGAGCGAGGTTCCCTGGCTGGCGCGACTCATGGCCAAGACCCGCTGGGCCTCCAAGCTCGCAAAGCTGGTGCACCAGTCCAAGTCCCCCGGCTCCCCGGCCCTCTACCTGCTCCTCTCCCTGCTGCTAGCCTTCCTGGGTGCCTATCCCGCTTTCATGTCCACTGGCAGCATCCGCACCGCACTGGGCATCGGTCTGGTCCTCGGCTGGCTCCCCTTCTTATGGCTCAAGAAGCGCTTCAACAAGCGCATGCTCACCTTCCAGAGCCAGTTGGCCGATGCCCTGGACCTAGTGGCCCGTTCCATGCGGGCAGGGCACACCTTCACCAGCGGCATGCGCATGGCCGTCAACGAATTCAGCGACCCCATCTCCAGCGAGCTGGGTCAGACCCTGGACGAGATCAACTACGGCATGGACATGGACGCCGCCTTGCGCGGTCTGCTGCACCGGGTGGACTGCCCGGACCTGAAGTTCTTTGTGGTCTCGGTGAACGTGCAGCGCGAAACAGGCGGCAACCTGGCCGAGATCATCGCCACTATTTCCACCCTCATCCGCGAACGGTTCAAGCTCCACGGCAAGATCCGGGTCCTCTCCGCCGAGGGTCGCATCTCTGCCTGGATTCTCTTGGCCCTGCCCTTTGTCATCACCGGCATCCTCTGGCTCATGAATCCCGATTACGTGAACGTGCTCTTCACCGAAGAGATGGGTCGCCACATGATCTGGGGATCCCTGGGGTCCATGGCCGTAGGCTTCCTGGTCATCAAGCGCATGATCAAGATCAAGGTCTAGGAGGCACCCAGCATGCAACCCACCGCCCTGCCGCTCATTCCCATCCTCGCCGCCATGGTCGCCTGCGCCTCCATCGGGCTGGTCGCCTGGAGCCTCATGAGCCTCCTGGCCGGTACCGGTCGCACCGGAAACTTGCGCAAGCGGCTCACACGGGCCGAGCCCGGCCGTCCCCGTGGGGAGGAAACCGGGGGCGGCCTGGGCTCCCTGGCCCAGGGCATGGCGGGCGTTTTTGCCGCTATCGGCGAAAAGCTCGGCCCGCGCGGGGGCGAATCCATGTCCCGTGCCCGGACCGCGCTCATCCAGGCGGGCATCCGTTCCCACAGCGCCCCGGCGGTCTTCCATGGCTGCAAGGCCATGTTCGCGGCGATCATGGCCGGGCTGTTCCTGGTCGGGCGCACCCTGTTCAAGCCGGAAATGCCAATGCCCTGGACCATGGGACTTCTGATCCTCTGCGCCCTCGTCGGCAGCTATCTGCCAGAATGGTGGCTGCGCGGCCGGACGGCCAAGCGACAACAGGACATCTCCGACGAACTGCCAGACGCCCTGGACCTGCTCGTGGTCTGCGTGGAAGCGGGCATGGGCCTGGACCAGGCCATCCATCGGGTCAGCCAGGAACTGGCGGTCTCCGCCCCGTTCATCGCCGCAGAACTGACCACCCTGACCCGACAGCTCCGGGCCGGGAAGCCGCGTCCCGAAGCCATGCGCGAACTGGCCGAACGCGTCGGCCTCGATGACCTGAACAGTCTGTGCACCCTGCTCATCCAGGCCGACCTCTTCGGTATCAGCGTGGCCCAGACCCTGCGCGTCTTCTCGGACGCATTGCGCACCAAGCGTTTCCAACGGGCTGAGGAAAAGGCGGCCAAGCTGCCGGTCAAGCTCCTTATCCCCATGATCTGTTGCATCCTTCCGGCCCTGTTCATCGCCATCATGGGACCAGCCGGACTGCATCTGTTCGATGTGCTTACCAAGCTTAAGTAAGCAAAGGAGATCACCATGAGAACCACTATCCATCGCACCACCAGCCTGTTCCTGGTCCTGTCCCTGGTCATGTCCGGCTGCGCCGGGATGACCAACACCGGCAGCTTCGAGGAAATGGCCTATCCCGAACGGACCAACGGGCCGGAACTGACCGCCGAGCAGCACGAGCGCCTTGGCGACGACCTGCGCGAACAAGGCAGCCCGGAGATGGCATACTTGCAATACACCCGAGGGGTGGTGAAGCTGACCCAGTCGGGAACGGATAAGGCCCGCGCCGCCACCCTGGAGATCAAGAAGGCGATGGTGCTCTTCTCCCAGGGACATGACGAGGCCGCCCTGACCCAGGTTCAGGCCGTCCTGGGCCACTCTCCTGATCACCCCCTGGGCAACGAGGTCGCCGGGGCCATCTACCTGAAGGCCGGACTGACCCAGGAGGCACTGACCCACTTCGGGCGCGCCATCGCCCTGGACCCAAGTCTCTGGCGCACCCACCAGTACCTCGGCGTCCTGGCCAGCCGCCAGGGCGAGTATGACGAGGCGGTCCGCCGCTTCACCACCTCCCTGGAACTGCACCCCGGACAGCCGGGCACCCTGAACAACCTGGGCGTGGCCTACCTCATGAACAGCGAGTATGACCCGGCCCTGGCTACCTTCCGCCAGGCCCTGGCCGCTGGCGCACCCCAGGAAAAGATCTACAACAACATCGGACTGGTCCTGGCCCGCATGGGCCGCCAGCAGGAAGCCCTGGAAACCTTCCGCTTTGCCGGGAACGAGGCCCAGGCCTACAACAACCTCGGCTACGTACTCATGCTCCAGGGCGACTCTCAGGGGGCCATCGCCAATTTTGAAAAGGCCATCGAACTCTCGCCATCTTACTACACCAAGGCTTTCACCAACCTGAAGCAGGCCCGGCTGGCCCAGAGCTTCCGCGCCTCCGGCATCGGCAACATGGAGAGCTCCGGACCGGCCCAGCCCCGGCAGCCCGACCGGAACATGCCCGTGATCACGGACCTCGAACCGTACCCGACTTCGGCACCGGTTGCCCCAGTCACGCCGACGGTTCCAGCGGTGCCGCAAGTGCCGACAGCGACCCTCGCTCCTGTGGCCACCCAGCCCCAGACCACCGGGGACAGCTTCATCCATGTCCGGCCCGAGCCCGTTTCCAGTCTGAACTACACGCCCTTTGCCCCCAGGCCCGGTTCCCTGCTCCGTCTGGCCTCTGCCGGGAACACCCTGACCCCGGCCACTTCGCTCCAGGTCGGGCCTGTCCAGACCGCGTCTGCCCCTGAAGCGTTGATCGCACAGGAATCCGCGCCCGAGCAGGATTCCCTCTTCGGTCTGCACGTCGCCTCATTCAAGACCAGCGCACGCACGGGCCGGTATATCGCAGAACTCGACACCAAGCACATCGAGCACACGGTGCTGGTAGTGGACCTGGGAGAAAAGGGCACCTGGCATCGCGTCCTGGCCGGACGGTTCCTTTCCGTGGCAGAGGCCACTGCG
>JAHJKV010000393.1 GCA_018822065.1 Pseudomonadota bacterium | reverse complement strand
CTTGAAGTCCTCAATGTTCACTTCCTCGCCCGCCTGCTCCATGAGCCAGGCCTTGCGGGACAGGCGGATGCGTCCGCCAGCTTCCAGTTCGATGACCTTGACGTCAACTTCCTGGCCGAGCTGCAGCACGTCGCCCACGTTTTCCACGTGGGTCACGTCCATCTGGGAGACATGCAGCATGCCTTCGGCTCCAGGCATGATTTCCACGATGGCACCGATGCCGTCCAGAATCTTGCGGACAACGCCCGCATAATTCTTGCCCGGCACAGGGGTCTGGTCATAATAAAGGACCATTTCCTTGGCGAGTTCCATGGACTCGGCAGTAGGGGCAAAGACCGAGATCTTGCCGGAATCCTCGATATCGATGTCCGCGCCAGTGGCAGCGGTGATCGCCTTGATGTTCTTGCCGCCGGGTCCGATGACGGAACGGATTTTTTCGGGGTTGATCTGCAACACGGTCATCTGCGGGGCGAGCTTGGAGAGTTCCGGGCGCGCCTGGGGCAGTACCTCGGCCATGGCGGACAGGATATGCACCCGGGCGTCCTTGGCCTGGTGCAGGGCGCGCTTCAGGACCTCGGTGGGAATACCAGAGATCTTGATGTCCATCTGGATGGCAGTGATGCCTTCAGCGGTTCCAGCAACCTTGAAGTCCATGTCGCCGAGGGCGTCCTCGTCGCCGAGGATGTCGGTGAGCACGAAGTATTCCTCGCCTTCCTTGCACAGGCCCATGGCGATACCCGCAACCGGGGCGGAGAGGGGCACACCGGCGTCCATCAGGGACATGGTGGCACCGCAGACAGAGGCCATGGAAGAGGAGCCGTTGGACTCCATGATCTCCGAGACCACGCGGATGGTGAAGGGGAAGTCCTCGGCCGTCGGAAGAACCGGGGTGAGGGCGCGTTCGGCCAGACAGCCATGGCCGATTTCGCGGCGGCTGGTGCCACGCAGGAAGCGGGCTTCACCCACGCAGTACGGCGGGAAGTTGTAGTGCAGCATCCAGTGCTTCTCGACCTCGCCAGCAATGGTCTCGATGCGCTGGGAGTTGCGCGAGGAGCCCAGGGTGGCGGTGGCCAGGGCGCTGGTTTCGCCACGGCGGAACAAGGCGGAGCCATGGGTCATGGGCAGGACGCCCACATCGACAGACAGGCCGCGAACCGTGGTGGTGTTTCGACCATCGATGCGCAAGCCTTCGTTGACGATGCGGCCGCGCACGATTTTCTTTTCCAGGTTCTTGAGCACACCGGAGACGTTGGCGAGCTTGTCGCTGTCCTCGCCCCACTTCTCGGCCACGGCAGCCTTCACCTTGGTGGAAGCGGCTTTCTTGGCGTCCTTGCGGGCCATTTTTTCGGCGGTGGTCAGGGCAACCTTGTATTCCTCGGTGATGAAATCGCCGATGAAGGTGGACAGTTCCTCGTCCGTCTGGGCTTCGGGCACTACCAGCTTGGGCTGGCCGACCTTTTCGCGCAGTTCGTTCTGGATGTCTATGAGCGGCTGGATCTGCTCGTGACCAAAGGCGATGGCCTCGGCCATGGTGTCCTCGGTGATGAATTCGGCTCCACCCTCAACCATGACCACGGCGTCGCGGCTTCCGGCCAGCACCAGGTTGAGCGTGCTGTGCTCGGCGATGCCCTGATAGGTGGGGAAAATGACCATCTTGTCTTCGACCATCCCAACGCGGGCACCGGCGATGGGGCCGAGGAAGGGGATTTCGGAGATGTGCAGGGCGGCGGATGCGCCGGTCAGGGCCATGACGTCCGGGTTGGCCTTCTTGTCGGCCGAGAGGACGGTGGCGATGATCTGGATCTCGTCGTAGTCATACGCCTTGGAGAACATGGGACGGATGGGACGGTCCATGAGACGGCAGACCAGGGTTTCATACTCCGAGGGACGACCCTCGCGGCGGAAGTACGAGCCGGGAATGCGCCCGGCGGCATACATCATTTCCTGGTAGTTGCAGGTCAGGGGGAAGAAGCCACGGGGCTCGTCCAGGGCTTGGCGTACGGCAGTAACCAGAACCACGGTGCCGCCTGACGTAACGGTCACGGCGCCGGAGGCCTGGTTGGCCAGGTAGCCTGTTTCGATAGTGAAATCGACACCACCGACGGTACAGGAAACCGAAGTTTTCTTGTATTCTGTCATAAAAATTCCTTGTCCAAAGGGACAGTTGCTGTTCGCCTTGGACCGGGAATCCTAGCCGGCTTGGGGGAGGGCTCTTGCAGGGCAAGAACGCTTTCCGCAGCCAACTAAAAAGCTCGATCCGGCCCGAAGGCACTACTGGACCGGGGAGGCCAAGCCTCCCCGGTGATTCAAAACTATGCTTACTTGCGCAGTCCGAGACGCTGGATCAGCTCACGGTAGCGAGCGATATCCTTGTTCTTCAGGTAGTTCAGAAGCTTCCGACGCTGGCCGACCATTTTCAGCAGGCCGGTTCGGGAGTGGAAGTCCTTCTTATGTTCCTTGAAGTGACCGGTCAGGTAGTTGATCCGCTCGGTGAGCAGAGCAACCTGGACTTCGGGGGAGCCGGTGTCGCCGTCTCCGCGCTTGTACTCTTCAATAACTTTCTGCTTGGCTGTTGCATCCATAACCACAGCGTTACCCTCCTTCAGGCTGTTGAAAAATCACCATCGGCGTCGTTGCTGCGGAAAGCTCAAATCCTCGCGTATTGAGATACGCTTCGGCCTTGATCTTTCCTTGCGCCTAGCATCTGGCGCTTTTTGAACAGCCTGCAGTCG
>JAHJKV010000392.1 GCA_018822065.1 Pseudomonadota bacterium | reverse complement strand
TGCCCGAACCTGGGACGGATCGCGGCGGGGGCGACCACGGTACGCTCGGAGCTTCCCGAACTTTCGCCGGTGAATTGGACCTCGTTTTTCACCGGGGAAGGGCCGGAGGTACATGGGGTTTACGGCTTTACGGCCATTGATCCAGTAACCTATACCCTCTCCCTGGCCTCCTCCGAGTCCGTTCGCTGTCCGACCATCTTCGACCGCCTGGGCGAGGCTGGGCTGGTTTCCAAGGTGGTCAACCTGCCGAATACCTATCCGGCCAAACCCCTGCGCGGCATGATGATTTCCGGGTTCGTAGCCGAGCGCTTGGACCGGGCCGTCTATCCCCCCTTCCTGGGTGCCGCCCTAAGCGACTATCTCCTGGAGGCGGACACCACCCGAGGTGCTGCCGACCCCGCATACCTCCTGTCCGGGCTGCGCCGGACCCTGGCCTCCCGTGGCCGCGCCCTGAATCTGCTCTGGCCCGACCTGGAATGGGACCTCTTCACCTTCGTGCTCACCGAGACCGACCGGCTCTTCCATTTCTTCCACCCCGCCGTGTCCGACCCCGCCCACCCGCTCCACGCCGACATGCTGGCGCTCCTGCGCGAATGGGACGGGCTCATCGGCGAGATCCTGGCGCGTTACGACGCCCTGGCCCACCCCAAGCGGCTTCTCGTCCTGGCGGACCACGGGTTCACGGACCTGAAAACCGAAGTGGACCTGAATGCTTTCCTCAGAAAGCGTGGCAATCTCCACCTCGACGGCCTCTCGACAGACGAATGGGACGCCACCCACATCGCTCCCCGGACCACGGCCTTTGCCCTGGACCCCGGGCGCATCCATCTGCATACCAGGGATATCTTCCCACGCGCCACCCTGAGCCGACCCGAAGCAGGTCCCCTGCTGCCCGGCCTGATGGACGCACTGACGAGCTTGACCTGGCGCGGCGAGCGGGTCATGAAACGGGTGCTTCTGGCAGAAGAACTCTACGGACCAAACCGGGCACCCGGTGCGCCTGACCTGGTCTGCGAGCCCAATCCAGGTTTCGACCTCAAGGCGAAGTTTAATCGGGAGGAGGTCTTCGGCCTCTTCGGGCGCTTCGGCACCCACACCCCGGACGGGGCGATCTTTTCCGACTCCGAAGGGGCTCGGCCCGAGCGCCTGCGTGATGTGGGACGGATCATCATGGAACATTTTCAGGTAAACTAAGAAAAAGTTTTCCACAGTCTAACATTTGGTTTTTAAAACGAATAAAGATGAGCATTGACTTCAAGAACGACCTGAACCCGGCCCAGTACGAAGCCGTGATGCATACCGACGGCCCGGTGCTGGTCATCGCCGGTGCGGGTTCGGGCAAGACCCGGACCATCGTCTACCGTCTGGCCCACCTGGTTCAGTCCGGCGTGCGGCCGGACCAGATTCTGCTCCTGACCTTCACCCGCAAGGCCTCCCTGGAGATGCTCAACCGGGCCGAGTCTATCCTGGGCCGATCCCTGCAAGGCACCAGCGGCGGAACCTTCCATTCCTTTGCCTACAAGATTTTGCGCGTGAACGCCCACGCACTGGGCTTTGACAAGGGCTTCACCCTCATGGACCGCCCGGACTCCGAGAACGTGGTCAAGGAGGTCAAGGAAACCTTGGAACTGGGCAAGGGGGACCGCTCCTACCCCAAGAAGTCAACCCTGACAGACATGATCACCAAGTCACGCAACAAGGAACTCTCGGTGGAACAGGTTCTGGAACAGGAGGCCTTCCATCTCACCGGCTACAGCGACGACCTGCGGGCCATTGCCACTGGATACAAACAATTCAAGCATCAGCACGCCCTGCTGGACTACGACGACCTGCTCTTCTCCTTCGAACGGGTGCTCCTGGAAAACCCTGACATCCTGCTCAACCTGCGTGGCCGCTACCGCTACATCATGGTGGACGAATACCAGGACACCAACCGGGTCCAGGCCCGACTGGTGAAGCTCATTGCCGGGGAAACAGGCAACGTCATGGCCGTAGGCGACGACGCCCAGTCCATCTATGCCTTCCGGGGCGCAAATGTCGCCAATATCCTGGATTATCCTAAAATTTTCGAGGGCACCAAGATCATCCGCCTGGAACAAAACTACCGTTCCACCCAGCCCATCCTGGACCTGACCAACACCATCCTCGACGGCGCGGCCCAGAAATTCGAGAAGAAGCTGTTCACGGTGAAGAACGACGGTCCCCGGCCCCGGCTGGTGCAGCCCCTTTCCGACCAGTCCCAGGCTAACCAGGTCGTGGACCTGATCCTGGACCTGCACCGGAGCAGAGGCTACGCCTACCACGAGATCGCGGTGCTCTTCCGGGCGGGCTACCATTCCTATCCCCTGGAAGTGGCCCTGGGCCGCGTGGGCATCGAGTACCAGAAATATGGCGGCCTCAGGTTCCATGAAGCCGCACACATCAAGGACGTGCTTTGCTACATGCGGCTCATCCGCAACCCCACGGACAAGCTCGCCTTCCTGCGGGTTCTGGAGCCCATCAAGGGCGTCGGTCCCAAAACCGCCGAGCGCATCTACCGGGCCAAGGCCACCGGGGATGAAAAATATCTCAAAAGCATCACCAGAAAAAAACCCGACCTGCAACAGCTCCTGGCCGACCTGGACGTGTTGCGCGCTAGCGCCACCACGCCCATGAATGCCCTGGAACAGGTCATCGCCATCTACACCCCGTTTTTAATGCTCAAATACCCGGATGACTATCCCAAGCGCCAAGCCGGGCTGGAACAGCTGGCCCAGATCACGACCACCTACACGGACATCGATTCCTTCCTGGCCGACCTGACCCTGAACGGCAACGAGGAGGAGGAAAAAACCCGCGATAACAAGCTGGTACTCTCCACGGTGCATTCCTCCAAGGGGCTCGAATGGAACGCGGTGATCATCATCGATCTGGTGGAGGACCGCTTCCCTTCCCGCAAGGCCCTGACCAAACCGGACGACTTCGAGGAGGAGCGCCGGTTGCTCTACGTGGCCTGCACCCGGGCCCGGCGCGAACTGGCCCTCTTCGTGCCCGCATCCATCTACAACCGCTACAACGGCAGCACCGAAAACACGGTCCCCTCCCCCTTTGTCCGCGAGCTGCCAGCCCACCTGACCGAGATATGGCAGGAATCCTATGCTGGCGGCCTGCGCAAAAAAGAAGGTGCCCCGGCAGCCAGACAATCCGAAGCCGACCAGGACGCCCCGAGCTTCAAGTCTTCCAAGGATCCGAAGAAGCTCGGCTATTGCCGACACAAGATTTTCGGCAAGGGCAAGATCATCGCGGAAATCGGTTCCGACAAGTATCGGGTCAACTTCCCCGGCTTCGGACTCAAGGTCATTGTCGCGGATTACCTTGAACTACTCTAATTCCTAGCATTAAATCCCAATACGTACTATAAGATTGACGGAACTTCAGCAAAGCGAGCCGTCATGGACAGATTTATCAAGCTCCTGCTCTTTGCGGTACCGATCGCAGCCATAGTCGGGCTGGTCATCTTCATCGCCAGACCGGATCTCATCACGACGGGCCCTCGCGTCGTGCTGGAAGAGAAACTCCGTGCCGCCCAGACCGACTTTCCCTGCCCTGATTATGCTTACATCCGCGAACACATCCTGAGCGGTGGACCACCCAAGGATGGCATCCCCGCCGTGGACAAACCGGACTATGTCAATGCCTCCGAGGCCGAGCTTCCTGACTCCACGATCGTTTTTGGCATTTCCCTTCCCGGATTCGTGGCTGCCTACCCCAAACCGATCATGGTCTGGCACGAGGTCGTGAACGACGAGCACGACGATCTGCCTATCTCCATCACCTACTGCCCCCTGACCCGCTCGGCCCTCGGCTTTTTCGGCCGCAGCCTGGGCGTCACTGGCACTCTCTACAACAACAACCTGATCATGTACGACCGGGCCACCACGTCCCGCATTCCGCAACTGACCGGCGTCGGCATCGATGGGGAACTCTGCGGCCAGCTCCTGCCTACCTTCCCGGTCCGGACCACCACCTGGGGCAAGTGGCGGAGTAAACATCCACAGACCCTGGTGCTCACCACGAACACTGGCTACAGACGAGATTACAAAACCGACCCTTATGCTGAGTATTATCAGAACGATGACGTCTATTTTCCGCTCACGACGGAAAGCATGGCACTGCCCCCAAAAAGCATGGTACTGGGCCTTGAGCTGAACGATGAGTCGGCTGCTGTTCCCCTGGACGGCTTCCTTGAGAACTACCCCGACGGAATTACATTTATTCTGGGAGGTGGGCTGGTTACGGTATGGTGGGACACGGAGTTGCAACTGCTCCGGGCCGATGACGACGTCAAGCAGATGGAAGTCTTCTGGTTCGCCTGGTTCGCCCAGCACCCGGAAACAAAAATTATTCATTAAAACAAGATAAATAAAGATGGGTATCGTGTGACTCTGCATAGCGAGCAGGACTACCTGAATCTGATCGACAGACACTTCCCGTCCAGACTGGACACATTGGACACTGTCCAGCTCGGGCGGGGTGACGACTGTGCGATCCTGGGCATCAACGGTTTTGCCTGCGTCTCCTCCGATCTCTTCCTGGACGGTGTCCACTTCCGACGCAGCTACTTCTCGCCCTCCGACATCGGCCACAAGGCCCTGGCCGTGAACCTGAGCGACATCGCGGCCATGGGCGGCGTGCCTCGGGCCTTCAGCCTGGACCTGATGGTCCCGGAAGGACTCGGGTTCGATTTTTGGGGGCAGTTCCTGACCGGCATGGCGAAACTGGCCGCAGCGTATGAGGTGGTGCTCGTGGGCGGCGACCTGAGCCGAAGCCCCATCCTCGGCACCTCCATCCACATCTGGGGCGAACCTGGCCCCTCAGGCCGTCTGCTCACCCGTTCAGCTGCCCAACCCGGTGATCTGCTCGTCGTGGCCGGACACCTGGGACTGGCACGGGTAGGGCTGCACATGCTGGAGGTCAAGGGAACCGCCGCCATCCATGATTATCCCCTTTCCACAAACCAGCACCTGCGGCCCCGGCCCAGAGTTGCCGAAGGGCTGATCCTGGCCGCTAATGCCGAGGTGCATGCCATGATGGACCTCTCGGACGGTCTAGCGCGCGACCTGCCACGCCTCCTGGCCGCATCCGGCAACCTCGGGGCCCGGCTGGCCATCACCGACGGCACCCTGCACGATGAAGTACGGCGCTTTTCCGAACGCCAGGGCGTGGCCCCGGAACTGACGGCCATGCTCGGGGGCGAAGACTACGGCCTTTTGGCCGCCCTGAGCCCGGAAGCCCTGCGCGACGCCCAGCGCGACATTCCGCGGCTGGAAGTCATCGGCGTGGTCACCCAGGAACCGGGCATCCTGCTCAATGACCGTCCCTACGCCAACGCTGGCTTCGACCATTTTGGGGAGTAATATGGATATGCATTTGGTAGAAATCGGTCGGGTTCGCTCCCGACTCACGGACAAGGCCACGGCTCCCAAAAGCGAGCACGAAGGCGCACCGGATGCCCTGGTGGCGATCAACCCGGCCTATGCCGAAGCCCTGGATGACCTCGAACCCGGTGCCACGGTGGTACTCATTACCTGGCTGGACCGCGCAGACCGCAGCACCCTCAAGGTCCATCCTCGCGGCGACCCGAGCCGCCCTCTGCGCGGGGTCTTCACCACCCGCTCGCCAGACCGCCCCAATCCGCTGGGCCTGCACGAGGTGACCATCCGCAGCATCGACAACCTCACCCTGACCCTCGGCCCCCTGGAAGCCCTGGACGGCACCCCGGTGGTTGATATCAAGCCCCTACGCACCATCAACGACAAAGCCTCATGATCAAAAGTGATTTCTTGACCTTCCTGAACCAATTCGAGTAGTTTCATCAAAATTTAGCAAACAGGAACAACCATGAAACATTTGCTGCTGACCACGATCCTGGCCCTGGCCCTCTGCTCCACCGCCCTTTCGGCAGAACTCGAAGGCGTCACCCTGCCCGATTCCATGGACACTGACGGTAGTGCCCTGGTGCTGAACGGCATGGCCCAGCGCTCCGTGCTCTGGATCGACGTCTACGTCGCCGGGCTCTACCTGCCTGCCAAGACCGCCGACGCCGACTCCGCCCTGGCCATGGATGGTCCCAAACGCATGGACATGGTCTTCCAGCGTGATGTGGAGTCCGCGGACATCTGCAAGGCGTGGAAGGAAGGGTTCGAGAAGAACGCTGACGGCGGCGGGGAAGCAGTCATGCCCACCTTGGACGCGCTCTGCGCGGCCACGCCGGACCTTAAGGTCGGCGACACCATGGCCTACATCTACACCGCCTCCACGGACACCACAGATTTTATACTGAACGGCACCAGCACCTTCTCCGCGCCGGGCAAGGATTTCTACACCGCCCTGCTCTCCTGCTGGATCGGCCCCAAGCCGGGACCGGGCAAAAGTTTCAAGAAGGGCGTGCTGGGACTGGACTAGCATGGACATCGTCATGCGCCCTATCGGGATTATCCGCACACCGCACGCCACCAAGGACGGTTGCCCCATCCAGCCCGCCTTTGCGGAACAGACCCGGGGGCAGGTGATCGTCGATGAAGCACACGCCGAAGGGCTTGAGCATATCGAGGGCTTCAGCCATCTGCACCTGCTCTACCACCTGGACCGGGCCGGAGAAGTGCAATACGTCCGTGCGACCTTCATGGACAAAACCCCGCACGGCATCTACCCCTCACGGCATCTACGCCTCGCGCCATCCCTGCCGTCCCAACTCCATCGGCATGAGCATCGTCAGGCTCATCAGCCGGGAGGAAAACGTGTTCACAGTGGAAGGCGTGGACATGCTCGACCAGACCCCGCTTCTGGACATCAAGCCCTACTTGCCGCAGTTCGACTGCAAGGACGGGGCAAGCCGGGGGTGGACCGAGGGAGTGGAATTTACGCAAAAAGAACCTGGGCGGGAATAACCGAAACAATCAAAAAACTGCCCCTGGTGCGAACCAGGGGCAGTTTTGTTTTGCGGGAATATCCAACTTAGTCCAGGGTTGTCAGCCGCTTCTCCTTGAGAGCCAGTTCCATCTGGGGTAGGACCGAGTCCATGCCCAGGGAGCAGGTGTGCTTATCAATGACCATGCAGATATGGCTGAAGCTTAAAGGCACGCTGGGTTCGGGCATCCTGCGCCGGGTCTGTTCCACAGACTGCTCCATGCGCTCGAAATCGTCGGTTTGCTCCACCACCAGGAAGGAGTCGCCACCGGGACGGCCGATGAGGCTTGCTTCTGAAAAACTGTCGCTCATAGAATCGGCCAGCCAACGCAGGATGCGGTCGCCCTCGTCGCTGCCCACCAGTTCATTCACTTCCTTGAACCCGTCAATATTCACCAGGGCCACGGAGAGCGGTAGGTCTCCCTTCTTTGCGAGAGAGCAGAGTGAACTCCCGATATCCATGAGCCCACGGCGGTTGAGCACTCCGGTCACCTGATCGAAATAGTGCAGACGCACCATGGCATGGTTGTCACGCCAGGTACGCATGAGCATTTCGCCCACCATGGCGAGGGCGTCCTGAGGCTCGGAAAAATAGCGCAGGGCGTCGATGAACAGGGAGATATGCTTCTCGTATCCCTCCATAGGGCTCTCTATGCCCAGGAAGGGCTGCATGATCTGGGCGTATTGGAAGAGCATTTCAAAGGGCGGGTGTACGGCATAGAATTCCATCCGGTACGCCAGGAGAAATGCTTTTTCGAGCGAGACATACGAGCCAAGATTCTTTTGCAGCCCACGCACCGTTTCCATGTCGCGTTCCAAGTCAGCTATGATGGATTTGTTCGGAAACAGGTCTGGTAGTTCAATTTTCTTGGAAAGCTCGCTCATCTTTTTCCAGAAGAAGCAGTGCTTTTGTTCTTCCTCAGACATTACCTTCCAAAATTTATTTATATTCTTGATAGTCTGCACTTCGGCGAGATGCGCATAGACTTGAACCGCAATACGGTCAAATTCCCCGCAGAGCTCAATCACGCGCGCCGTCACATTCTCATTGTCAGACATCTAAAGCCTCCCGAAGTGCTTTGTGGTAGAAATTGACAATAAACATACTCCACTATGAAGCATACTGTCTATTGGAATCCAGAATTCGGTTCTGTTTATAAGGGAAAGCAGCACGTGGGAGAAAACAATGAAAAGCCGCCTCCAGGTTTCCCAGGAGGCGGCTTGAATGCTCGAATGAATGGTGTAGCGCTTATTTCTTGAGCCAGCTCATCATGTCACGCAGGCGGCCGCCCACTTCTTCGATCTGGTGCTGACGGCTCAGGCGACGCTTGGCGGCCATGGAGGGGGCGCCGGCCTTGTTTTCCAGAATGAAGTTCTTGGCAAAGGTGCCGTCCTGGATTTCAGTCAGGACCTGCTTCATGACCTTCTTGGTCTCCGGGGTGATGATGCGTGGGCCAGTGACGTAGTCGCCATACTCGGCGGTGTCGGAGATGGAATAGCGCATGCGGGCCAGGCCGCCTTCGTACATCAGGTCCACGATGAGCTTCAGCTCATGCAGGCACTCGAAGTAGGCGATCTCGGGCTGATAGCCCGCTTCCACCAGAGTTTCGAAGCCAGCCTTGCACAGCTCGGAGAGGCCACCGCAGAGCACAGCCTGTTCGCCGAAGAGGTCGGTCTCGGTTTCCTCGGCAAAGGTGGTCTCGATGACGCCGCTACGGGCACCGCCGATGCCCAGCGCATAGGCCAGGGCGATGTCCTTGGCTTTGCCGGAGGCATCCTGCTGGATGGCGATGAGGCAGGGAACGCCGCCGCCCTCGGTGAAAGTGCGGCGCACCAGGTGGCCGGGACCCTTGGGGGCGATCATCACGCAGTCCACGCCCTTGGGAGGCGTGATCTGCTCGAAATGGATGTTGAAACCATGGCCAAAGGCGATGATGTTGCCTTCCACCAGGCCGGGGGCAATATCTTCGGCAAAGACCTGGGCCTGGAACTGGTCCGGCAGCAGGATCATGATCAGATCAGCCTGGGCAGCGGCTTCCTTGGCCGAAACAGGCTTGAAGCCGTGCTCGATGGCTAGGTCATAGTTGGGACCGCCGGGGCGCTGGCCCACGATGACGTTCACGCCGGAATCGCGCAGGTTCTGGGCATGGGCATGGCCCTGGGAGCCATAACCGAGGATGGCCACGGTCTTGTCTTTCAGAAATTTCAGATCCGCATCTTTTTCGTAATACACTTGCATGTCAAAACTCCTTGAATATTGTTCGGCTTTGCGGGACCCGCTCAAATCCCGGTGGCTTCTCGTCCAAGCGGGATAACGGTTTCCGGGCTCAATGCCAAGTGAAAGTTACACAGGTTCAAATATGTGAAGAGGGGAACCTTGGTCCGGCTCCCCTCTTTTTGCATTTGCACAATCAGTTTTTATTGCTTGGCGCGTTTGAGAGCGATGGAGCCTGTTCGGGCTACTTCCTTGATGCCGAAGCGGGTTAGCAGGTCCAGAATCGCCTCGACCTTGCCAATGTCGCCCGTACATTCCACGGTGAGCTCGTCCAGGGAGACGTCGATGACCTTGCAGCGGAATATATCGACAATTCGCAATATTTCCGCACGCTTGGAATCCTCGGCGTTCACCTTCACCAGGACCAGCTCCCGCTCCACCGCCTTGACGTCGGTGTAGTCGCGCACGGTGATCACGGTGACCAGCTTCCGCAGTTGCTTGACGATCTGTTCCACGATGGCGTCGTCGCCATGGGTGGTGATGGTCATGCGCGAGACGCCGGGTTCCTCGGTCGGAGCCACGTTCAAGGATTCGATGTTGAAGCCGCGGCCACTGAACAGGCCCGCCACGCGGGACAGGACGCCGGGCTCGTTTTCCACAGTCACGGAAAGCACATGTCGCATGGTCGTCCTCCCTTACACCAAGAGCATTTCGGTCAGCGAGGCACCAGCGGGCACCATGGGGTAGACATTTTCCTCGCGTTCCACGCGAACGTCCACGATCACAGGGCCTTCGGTCTCGTAGAGGGCCGTGCGCAGGGTGCTTTCCACATCATTCTTCTCGGTGATGCGGAAGCCCTTGGCGCCATAGGCCTCGGCGAGCTTCACGAAATCAGGTTGAGCGTCCATGCAGGTCTCGCAGTAGTTCTTGTTGTAGAAGAGCTCCTGCCATTGGCGGACCATGCCGAGATAGCCGTTGTTCAGAATAACGATCTTCACCGGGAGCTTGTTGCAAACCACGGTGGTCATCTCCTGGATGCACATCTGGATGGAGCCGTCACCAGCCACGTCGATGACCAGCTTGTCCGGAAAGGCCTTCTGTGCGCCCATGGCCGCCGGGAAACCATAACCCATGGTTCCCAGGCCGCCGGAGGTGATGAAGGTGTTTGGCCGTTTGTATTTGAAGAACTGGGCCGCCCACATCTGGTTCTGCCCCACTTCCGTGCAGATGATGGCGTCACCCTTGGTGATCTCGTAGAGCTTCTCCACCACGTATTGCGGCTTGATGCTCGATCCGTCATCCTTGTAGTTCAGCGGATGGGTCCTGGCCCAGTTCTGGACCTGCTCAACCCACTGCTTGCGCTGGGCGACAAAATCGGTCTTGGATGTCGCTTCGGCGAGTTCGGCCTTCAGGGCCTTCAAGGCCGAACGGCAATCCGCCACCAGGGGGACGCTCACGGGAACGTTCTTCTGGATGCTGGTGGGGTCGATGTCGATGTGCACGATGGTGGCATGGGGGGCAAAGGTTGCAAGCTTGCCGGTGACCCGGTCGTCAAAACGTGCGCCCACGGCCAGGAGCACGTCGCACTCGCTTATGGCCATATTCGCCGCATAGGTGCCGTGCATGCCGAGCATGCCCAGCCAGAGCTCGTCGTCGCCCGGAAAGGCTCCGAGGCCCATGAGCGTGGAAGTGACCGGGATGCGCAGGGAGTGAGCCAGCCAGGTCATCTCCTCGTGGGCGCGAGCGCTGATCACGCCGCCGCCGGAGTAGATGAGTGGCTTCTCTGCCTTGCGGATCAACTGGGCAACCTTGCGCACCTGGCCCACATGGGGCTGCAGGTGGGGGTTGTAGCTACGCAGCTTCACTTCCTCGTCGTCGGGATAGGTAAACTCGATCTTGGTCTGCATGATGTCCTTGGGCAGGTCCACGAGGACCGGACCGGGACGACCTGTGCGGGCCAGATAAAAGGCTTGGCGGATGGTCTTTGCCAGTTGGTTGATATCTTTGACCAGGTAGTTGTGTTTGGTACAGGGGCGGGTGATGCCGACGATGTCCACTTCCTGGAAGGCGTCGTTGCCGATAAGCGCGGTGGGAACCTGCCCGGTCAGGATGACCACGGGGATGGAATCCATGTATGCGGTGGCAATACCGGTGACAGTATTCGTCGCACCGGGGCCAGAGGTGACCAGGCACACTCCTACCTCACCGGTGGCGCGGGCATAGCCGTCCGCTGCGTGGATCGCTCCCTGCTCGTGGCGAACGAGGATGTGTTCCACCTTGGAGCGTGGAATCTCGTCATAGATGTCGATGACGGCTCCGCCCGGGAAGCCGAACATACAGGTGACGCCTTCTTTCTCCAGACATTTCAGGAGTATCTGAGCCCCAGTGAGCTCCATGATCAATCCTCCGTCTCTCGATACTTGTCGAGCAGCAGCTGCAACTTGGTCTTGCCAGCCAGCTTCTTCTTCTTCAGTTGCTTGATCTCCTGGGTCTGGGTCGGCGAGAGATAGGGACGTCCCTCAAACTTCTCCAGAATCTTTTCAAACTCAACATGCTGCTCCCATAGAGCCCTGATTTCCGGGTCTTCGTCCTGATGCATCTTCACCAGATCAATGTCGATCGTTTCCATGGGCATCTCCTTTTTTAAGTAGACACGACAAAGCCGTCTGGAACCAATAGTTCCCATGACGGCTCATACTCTGATTCAATGTGGAAAGTCTTCTTTCTGTTCGCCAGCCCGGACTCCAGGCGTATCTGCCTGGTCTTCAGTCCGAGCTTTGAACAAAGAAACTTCATAATCGCCTTGTTCGCCTTGTTGTCGACAGCCGGAGCTTTGATCCGCACCTTCAAGCACCCCTGGTAGAGTCCAGAAACCTCGTCCGTCTTGGCCCCGGGTTGGGCCCAGATGTCGATGCGCCAGGAGCCATCTCCGGCCGCACGTACGGGGAGTGAATGTGTCGTCGTTTTACTCCGCCTTCTTCAAGAAGGTCAGCTTGCTTTCAAGCTCTTCCTTGCGTTCCGAGTCCGGGTCCTCCGCCTCGATCAATTCCAGGTGGGTGCGCACCAGGCTCCGGATCTGCACCCTAAACTGGTTGCGGTGCCGCTTAAGCGTCTCGATCTCCTCATGTACCTGGGCCAGACGGATGTGGGCTTGGCGAAGGGTTGCCTCGGCCTTGGAATGGGCCTCATCCAAAATCTGGTCTGCCTCTCGTCCGGCGGCCATCTTGAGCTCGTCCACCATCTTCTGGGTGCTCATAAGCGTGTCGCGCAGGGCTTCGTCCCGCTCGCGATACTCGACCATCTGGCGTTCCAACTGTTTGGCCCGCTGCTTGAGTTCCCGTTTCTCGTCCGCATCCGCACCCAGGACCTCTGCCATCTCCTGAAGAATCTGGTCGACCTCCGAGCGGTCATACCCGAAGAGCTTGCGGGAGAATTTCTTGTTCAGCAGGTCAATCTTGGACAGGGACATGAGATTTCCTTGGTATTAGATCGCGGCAGCGGCCCGGTAAAGCAACTGGGGAATCACCCGATTCAGGAACTGGATGGCCAAGATCACGGCAATGGGTGAAAGGTCGATGCCGCCGATGACCAGGAAGGGCAACCACTGCCGTGCACGGGTGAGCACCGGTTCTGTCAGGGTGCGCAGGATTCGAACAATGGGGTTGTAAGGGTCCGGATTCACCCAGGTGATCAGCACCGCGACGATGATCACGAAAGAGTAAAGCGAAAGGACGGTTCCGATGACGTCCGCAAGAGCTATCAGTATGACATCCATGATTTTTTCTTTATCCTCCACATCGGGATTGGCAATTCCGACTCATACGTACGCAGGTTTACACAGCAGCGTTCACAAATCAAGTCTCAAGCTCACAAAATACCCAGACGATGGGCACGACCCATGCTATTTCTCAAGGTCAGGAAATCGGGGATCAGCAGTTGCGCTGTGGTCAGGTTCGGGTTTTTGAAGGACCAGAAACGAACGCCTGTATTCAGGGCGCAGCCCTCGTCCACCGAGGAGTCACCGATGAACACCACCTGGTCAGGGGTCATCCGCCAGTTGTCCAGGACACTCCACAAAGACTCGGGATGGGGCTTGGGGGAGCGCACCTTGAGAGAGGTTATGGCTGGAGAGAAATACTCGGTCAGCCCCAGGTGAGAGAGAACCATGTCCAGGGTGTCCGTGCGGCTGGTGGCAATCCCTAGGGGCAATCCAGCCCCCCTCGCCCACTGCAGGAACCCGGTCAACCCCTCTTCCATGCGAATATACGGGATCACCTCGCGGTAGTCGAAGCCCGTTTTGCGCTGCCGGGCTGCCTCGTAGAGTTCCTTGGGCAGGATGTGGTGGAGAGAATCCCAGACGTGATTGGCGTGGACAAAGTTCACTTCCTCCGGCGTCATGGGGGCCAGGCCGAAGTGAGTCTTGTAAGAATTGTAATAGAAGGTGTTGGCGTCCTTGGAATCAATGAGCACGCCATCACAATCAAAAATAATACCCTCCACCCCGGCCAGCAGCTGGGGGTTGGCATGCTCGTTCAGAATGATCACATTCTTCTCCTCAAGTGTTGCAGGTCAGGCAGCAGGGATAGCCACGGTCAGCTCCCGCTCCCACTGGGGACCTGCGGGGGCCTTGCTTCGTCCGACCAGCTTCCAGGCCGGGCCTGTGGCCGTTTCCCAACCCGTGGGCAGGCCCAGGGAGGGCGCAGCCGGGGCAAAGGAGAGGCCCAGGTCACGCCAGGTCGCAGCGGGTTCCGGATCGGTGGCGGCCAGAACAGCGCCCTCGGGCAGATAGACGGCCATGGCACCCAGCAGCTTGGGCCAGGGCAACAGCGCATGTCGGTCGTCCAACTCACCGGTTCCCTGCAAGGCCCGGGACTGACGCTCTAGGGCAAGGTCGGCGTCCTCGTCATCTCCCAGGCCGAGTTTCTGGCCGAAGTTTTCCCAGGCGTCGCCCACGTTGCGTCCCAGGTCATGCAGCTCCAGGGTGTGCTGCTGGGTGACCAGGGAAAGAAGGAGCAGGAACTGGGCCTGGGCCAGCTCATCAGCGTCTTCCTGGGCATGGATGGTCCCTGCCCGGGCCGAGGCGTCATGCTTCAGGCGGTCTTCCAACTCGGCGCGGATGGTCCAGGAATGCTCCTGGTCTTTGCCGGCCACCTCCTGAGACAGGGCCTGGGCAGCCATTTCGCCCGGTTTTTTAAACTGCTCGCCATAACGAAGAGAATCTTCCACCAAGCGTCGTGCCGTGGCAGGGTTCAGCGGGAGATTTTCAGGACGGTAGCCACCCTCGGCGGGTTCGTCCGTCAGGCCGGGGTCGAAATAACGACCGTCGATGGGGGCGGGGGCGGTAAGCAGTCCGGGGAGCATGGCGGGGAAATGGATGATCATGGTCCTTCTCTCAGGTTGCATCGTGTTGGTCCTCACCTTTGGCGAGGCGATAGTGACTGCAACGACCCTGGCAGACAGGCAGGGCTTGCAGGCAAAGCAATTCATGCAGGTTGGCGCAGCCCAGGAGATGCGACCCCGAGACAAACCAGCGACAGCGCCGCATTTCCGGGAGCATGTCCCTGGAGCGGGCTTCCCACAATGGTTTCAGCCGCTCCTCTTCCAGGCCCATGGCCTCGGCCCGGAGGTAGAAATCCTCCAGACGATCGGCCCAGCGCACAACAATGGGACAACGGTGGCGCTCCTCGTATCCTGGATTGAGGTGCTCCGCGTAAAAACATCGGCTCTGTCGATAATGCTCGCAGCCCAGGCCGGGAAGTCGGATGAGAGTATGTTCGTTCATATGGCGCGCCCGCAACTCGGGTCAGACGAAGTTGTACACCCTCTTTTCCGCTTCGTCGAGCAAAGCGGAACGCCTTTTTTGGGTGCAGGCGCAACAGGATTTGACTGTGATTTTTCAAACCCTTTCCCTCGTCTCTCTTGACCTCAAATGCACGGCTGTGTATGTTCCCTCACTACTTACGTACTGGAGGCAACTATGCTTGGTGGACTTGGAATTTGGGAACTGGTTCTCATTCTGCTTATCGTTGTGCTGATCTTCGGAGCCAACAAGCTTCCGGAAGTCGGCGCTGGCATCGGCAAGGCCATCAAAAACTTCAAGAGCGCGACGAGTCAGCCTGACGAGATTGACGTCACGCCCGAGAAGGAGAAGGTCGAGGATAAGAAGGACGCCTAACCGGCGGCTTGCACTGCATACAAACAAAAACGCCCGGAACCATATGGTTCCGGGCGTTTTTGTTTGCCAAAGAGAAACCTACCCCTGCCTTTCCTACACCTCTGTCTTCTCTTCTTCCGGCAGATAGCTGAACCCGAGGCGCACGTAGTCTGCGCCGGAGACTATGGTCAGGATGGCGGTCAGGGTGGCCAGGGACCAGAAGGCCGAGGGATAGGAGAGGTCCAGGGATTGCTGGAGCATGACGAAGAGCACCAGCAGGATCTGAAAGAGGGTCGTGGCCTTGCTGGCCCAGCTGGGCTGGATCTTCTTGTCCACCTGCACCCCGAGGAAATTGAGCAGAGCCAGACCGCCCACGATGATCACGTCGCGGCTGACCACCATGACCGAAAGCCAGGGAGGAATCCAGCCATTGAGGGCCAGGCAGATGTAGGAGGTATCGATGAGAATCTTGTCGGCCAGGGGGTCGAGGATGGCCCCGAGCCAGGAGCGCTGTTTGAGCACCCGGGCCAGGAATCCGTCCAGGGCATCGGTGAGCCCGGCCACGGCAAAAAGCGCCCAGGCCAGGTCGAAACGCTGGTCCGAATAGGCCATGACAAATCCAGGGGTGAGCAAAATTCTGATGATGGTCAGGATATTGGGAATGGTCAGGTTCGAATCTTTTCTGCTCATTCCTGCTCCTTTTCCTGTGGACTCACAAATCCGGTCAACTGCCGCCATCCAGGGAAAAATGTAAGCCCCGCGAGGGCAGATAGCTCTGCAACCGTTGCCGGAACTTGTCGGCATCCACGATGTCCACCTGCCAGTGGGCTGTGACCCCGGCGGTGAGCATATCCAGTTCCACCAATTGGGCCGAGCGCACCAGATGGTCCCAGCCACGCAGTTCACGATCAAAATCGTTCGCACCGTCCGGGGTGAACCAACCAGAAACCACAAGCGTTTTCGCGGAGGTCGAGGCAATGGTAGGGCCTGAAACGTTGTACTTGCCCCAGAGGGCGAACCAGACTGCAGACACGTTCGCGTCGATGGCGCTCCAGGCACCCTGGTCCGAGGTGAGTTGTCCGCGCAGAGAACCGCTTTCCATGCGCTCCAGACGAAATTCTGGGCCAGCCCCAGCAAGTACCTGAGTATTGGTCAGGAGCATCACCGCGGCAAGGTTCTCGTGGTCCGCCTTGAGTAGCGTGGACCCGGCCAGAAGGGTGACATAGCGTGGACTCTCACTGACCCGGTCCAGACCGAGAACGCTCAGGGTCTCGCGCAGCGCACGCTTGTTCACGTCCACTTCAAGGACCATGGTCAACCCTTTTTCGTCCGGGGTGGAGGCGAGTTCCTTGTATCCTAGTATCCATTCCCCGGCTCGGGGTTCCAGATAGGATTTCAGGGCCTGGGTCCGTTCCTCGGACAGGGTGCCGGGTATCAGGCTGCGGGCGGATTGCAGGGTGGCCTCCACAAAGCCGAGCATGAGAGCCTGCTGCCGGAGCTGGGTTGGCGAGAGTTCCTGGGGCGTGGCCCCCTCTTCCGCCGCTACCATTTTGGGCTGATAGACTCGAACCTCTTCGGAGGCCTGGGCGGACACGGTCGTCAGGTACAGCAGGGCTGCGGCAAGAAAAACAATATGCGTGATGGGACGTTTCATGGGCTACCTTAAGGGCGTTCTTCCAGAATGACCACTGCGCGGCAGTAGTTCCGGGGATCGTCATGCTTGAACAACTGCCGCACCAGGGCGGCATCCTCGTAGGAAATAATCAGATCGGCTCCGTTCTTGCCGGAAATTCCAAGAACCTTGGTGACCAACGGCGTGTTGCCCACACGCTGACGTGCCGTGGAACTCTCCGCGCTGTTCACATACAGGGCAACGCCATTGGCAGCCGCTCCCTCGCGGGACACCTGGAAGGGACCATAGGCGGTAAGGCCTGCGGGGTCCACCACCAGAGGCAGCAGGGCCGGTGCAGTACCGAAGCCGCGAGCGTCCAACACCAACCCGGTGAAGCCGCCCAACTCAGCCATGGAGAGACGATAGGCCGCCTTGGTGGAGTCGCGCTCGACAGGGGCCAGAGAGCCGGCGGTCACAGCGATCGTTTCCGGTATGCCGGCCAGAAAGGGCTCGGTTCCGGGCATGATCAATTCTGCCAGGGAACCGCGCAGGTCGGCCTGGGCAGTGATGGTCAGTTGGCTTCCGCCACCCACTGCGGGAATCTCGACCTGCTCCACCTGAGAGTTTTGCACCTGGGTGCGTAGGGCGGTCACATCGTCAGGACCGAGGGCATCAGCCACGGTGCGCAAACCATCCAGGTTCAGGCCAAGCAAAAGATCGGCAAGGGATTTTCGCGCCTGCAGGGTGGCACGACGAACGGCCATGGCACGCTCCCGCACGGGATTGGCACCCGTTTCCGAGAGCATTTCCGACGCGTTGCAGGTGAGGTGGCCTGTCCCCCAGTCCAGCACACAGGCGTCGGTGGCAGTGCCATATCCCTCCAGGGTGGCCGTGATCACCGGAGACACAGGTGCTTCAACAACCGGCGTTTCCTGGCTTTTCAGATCACCGAGGTTCTGATTGATCCAGGCATCCACCTGGGAGGCAGTCCCTCCGGCCGTGGCCTGGGGCGCTGACTCCTGCTCGGCTCCGAGCGAGGCCGTGGGGGCCAGACACAGGATCATGACCAGGGTCAAAATATATGGACGTATTCCAGTGAACACGCGCTTCTCCTTCAAGGTAATAGTAAAACGGATGTACGCTGAGCAATTCTTTTGCGCAAGGGGCAAATACCCCGCCTCCCGGCCCCATGAACATGGCTCACGGCCTTGCCGCGTCCCTGGGGTCATGGTACAAAGGCCATAAATCAGCGAGGGTTCCATGCGCATCTACCTCATGCAACACGGTGTCTGTCTGCCCAAGGAAGTGGATCCTGAACAGGGGTTGAGTCCCGTGGGCCGCGAGGAGGTCGAGACCACCGCCCGAGCCGTGGCCCGCATGGGCATCGGCTTCACGGACATCTTCGCCTCCCCCAAGAAACGCGCCCTGCAGACTGCCCGGCTCATGGCCTTGGTCGCGGGCTACCCCGAAGAAGACGTTCTGGTCCACGAAGACATCACGGCCCGGACCGAGCCGGAGCGAACCCTGCGTCGGCTCCAGGAACTCGCCACCGGCTCTTCCCTGCTGGTCTGCGGTCATCTGCCCAACCTGAACCTTGTGGCCTGTCGACTGCTGACCCCGGGGCCTGATTTCAAAATAGCCATCAAAAACGCTGGGCTCATCTGCCTGTCCATGGACCGGCTGCCCACCAATTCGGCCAGCCTGGAATGGCAGCTCAGACCCGAGCAACTCCTGGAACTGGCAGGCTGATCACGCCCCAAGCCACTGCCGGACCGCCTCGACCAATCCGGCCACATCACCCTTCTTAAACCACTGGGTATCCTTTTCCTTCTTGCCCCAGGTGATCTGTCGTTTGGCGTAGGCACGGGTATTCTTCACCCAGAGGCGCTTGGCCGTAAACAGATCGATCTCGCCCCGGACATGGGCCAGGAGTTCGGCGCAGCCGATGCCGGTCCAGGCCGGAGCCGTTGGATCGGGGCAGCGTTCCCAGGCAGCCCTGGCCTCCTCCACCGCGCCCTCAGTCACCATGAGGTCGATGCGCTTCGCCAATCCAGGGGTAAGCGTCTCCAGGTCCTCGTGGATGCCGACCTTGAGGACGTCGAGGTCGGCCCGGGGGTGGGCTTCGGCATGCCACTGAGTCATGGTCCGCCCTGTGGACAACCAGACCTCCATGGCCCTGGCGTTGCGCTGGGAGTCGTTCTCATGGATCACTGCGGCATAGTCCGGGTCGATCTTTCGCAACTCACGATGCATCTTCTGCGGCCCTTCCGAGGCCAGTCTACTCAAGACTTCTTCGCGAATTTTCTTTTTAATTTCAGCTATTGGTGACATACCTTCAAGAAGTGCTTTAAGGTAGAGCCCGGTGCCGCCAACGAGGACGGGAAGGCGGTTCATGGCCGCTGCTTCGGCGATGGCCCCCAGGGCCAGGTCGGCAAAAGCGGCGGCGTTCATCCGCTCCGTGGGCGGGGCAAAGCCGTAGAGCAGATGGGGGCAAACAGCGCGTTCCTCAGGCGTGGGCTGGGCCGTGATGATCGGAAAATCCCGGTAGACCTGACGGGAATCGTAGTTGATGACCGCGGTAGGAACGCCCAGGCCAAGGGCCGCCCGGGTCTTGCCCGTGCCTGTGGGGCCGAGAATGCAGACGATGCGGGTGGGGGCCATGGGGCGTTATCCTTCGTTCTCCCGCCTGCGTTCCTCGCAGCGCTTGTAAAGCGGGGTAACCACGCAGTCGGGTACCAGCCCCTTGATGTTGCCGCCATGGGCGGCCACTTCCTTGACGATGGTCGAGGAGAGATACATCCACTTGTAGTCTGTCATCATGAACACGGTCTGGATTTCCTTGGCGAGCTTGCGGTTCATCAGAGCCATCTGGAACTCGTACTCGAAATCGGACACGGCCCGCAGGCCGCGCAAGATGGTCCCTGCCCCGCGCCTGGTGACGTAGTCCACCAGCAGGCCGTCAAAGGGTTCCACCACTATATTGGGGTATTTATTGTAGGCTTCCTCAGCCAGTGCGACCCGTTCATCGATGGAAAACAGGGTCTTCTTGGGAGTCGAGGCCGCGATGGCGAAAATGACGGTCTCAAAGGTCATGGCCCCGCGACGCGCCAGGGAGACGTGGCCCGTGGTCAGGGGATCGAAGGTGCCGGGATAGATGGCGACTCTGGGGTTCAAACCTTTTTCCATAACAAAATCCTCGTCTGACCGTACATGCGGTCCGTGAGCAGTTCAAGGGTCGGGGGTAAAACCTTTGTATCGAGTTTAAGCTCAGCCTCCACTTCGGCCAGGACAAAGGCCCCCTGCCCCAGCCAGGAATGTTCCAGCAGGGCCGTGAGGGCGGGAAGAAAGAGGTCCTTGCCGTAGGGCGGGTCCACGAAGACGAGATCAAAGGGAAGGTCCGGCGGTCGCCGAAGCACGGTCAGGGCATCTTTTGGGAGAACCTTGTGCCTACCGGGCGGCACACCGAGAGAGTTCAGGTTCTCCCGGATAAGCCTCGCGGCCTTAGCAGCCATTTCAAGGAACCAGGCCGTATCCGCCCCGCGCGACAGGGCCTCGATGGCCAGGGAGCCGGACCCGGCAAAGACGTCAAGCACCCTTGCCCCTTCCCAGGTCAGACCACGGGCCTCCAGCATGGAAAACACGGCCTGACGCACCTTGCCCGTGGCCGGACGGTAGCCCGGCCCTTCGCAGGTCTTGATGGAGCGGCCTCCGTATATACCAGAAGCAATTCGCATAATTTGCCGGTTAAAAACTTCGCACCATTCCGGTGACCGTTGCTCTCGGCGCAGGCACCCCTTTGGAAGCATCGCCATGGACCCCTTGGGGGACATGGTGCTGGCCCCGCCCGGAAGCGGCTCGCGCCCAGGCTACATCTCGGAGATGAGGGCCACCATCAGGCGGTTGACCTCCAGCAGGCGGTCGCGGAAGTCGACCTGCTCCTCCCAGGAACGCCCCTTCACCCGCTCGACGCGCCGTATCAATTCCTCGTACAATCCGCCGGAATCCTTGAGCAGGAATCCCCAATCCACGCCGGGCCGGGCCAGTTCCGGGTGCTGGGTGGATTCGATGATCGCATCAGGTTCGAGCACGACCTCTTCAAGATAGTCAGCAATATGCACGGCCAGATCGAACTTTTCCTTGAGCAGACCGCTTAAGACCCGCTGGGCCTTGGGTTCGCCGTGGACCAGAAATACCTTCATCCGGGTGTCCTTGAAGTGGCTCACCCAGTCCAGAATCTCCTTCTGGCCCGCATGGCCGGAGAAGCCCCCGATGGTGAAAATCTTGGCCGCCACGGCCACTTCCTCGCCGAAGATACGCACCATGCCCGAGCCGCCCACCAGCTTGCGCCCCAGGGTGCCCATGGCCTGATAGCCCACAAAGACTACAGCCGCGCCCGGACGCCAGAGGTTGTGGCGCAGGTGATGCTTGATACGGCCCGCGTTGCACATGCCCGAGGCGGAGATGACCACGGCGGCACCGGGGGTCTCGTTGATGGCCTTGGAATCCTCGGTGGAGAGGGTATAGCGCAGATTCGGCAGGTCAAAGGGATTCTCGCCCTTGGCGATCAGGTCCTGCATGGCCTTGTCCGCATAGCCCGGGTGCTTCTTGAATACCTCGGTGGCCCGGATGGCCATGGGCGAATCCAGGTAGACCGGCATGTCAGCAGGCAGGCGGCCCTGGCTCGCCAGGAGGTGCAGGGTGTAAATGATCTGCTGGGAACGCTCCACGGCAAAGGCGGGAATGACCACCTTTTCACCATGGCTGTAAGCGTAATCAATGGCGTTGGCCAACTCGTCCAGGGAATTGGACTCGTCCTTGTGATCGCGATTACCGTAGGTGGATTCCAGGAAGAGATAATCCGGCGTTTTGGCGATGCTCGGGTTGTTCACGATGAGTTGGTCCGGGCGGCCCAAGTCGCCGGAGAAGAGCATGGACAGGGTCTTGCCATCTTCCTCGTATTCGATGCGAATGAAGGCCGAGCCCAGGATATGCCCGGCGTCGCGGTAGGTGACGCGCACGCCCTGCACAGGCTCAAAGGTCTTTTCGTAGGTCACAGGCCGGATGAGGGACAGGGTGCTCTCAGCGTCGATCGAAGTGTAGAGCGGGTTTACCATCTTGCCGCCCGTGCGCTTGGTCTTGCGGTTGGCCCATTCCGCTTCCATCTCCTGGATATGTGCCGAGTCGAGCAGCATGATCTCCATCAGGTCGAGGGTAGGTTCGGAGGCATAGATGGGACCGGAAAAGCCCTTTTGCACCAGTCGGGGCAAAAGCCCGGTATGATCGATGTGGGCATGAGTGATGAGAATGAAATCGAGATCCTTGGGGTCATAGCTCGGAGTACGGAAGTTTCGCTTTTCCATTTCCGAGTTGCCCTGAAAGAGCCCGCAGTCGAGCATGAACTTGGTGCCGCAGCATTCCAACAGATAGCTTGAGCCGGTAACTGTGCCAGCCGCGCCTAGGAACGTGATTTTCATGAAAGCCTCCCTGCGACCCGTCCTGTATGGGAAAATCCGAATTGTGTGAGGACCGCCTGAGGGGGTTTCATGCCCCAGATTCAGGTGAACGGCAAGCATTTAGACCATATTGAAGCACCCAGCAGGCCCAGGCAGTGACTCGTCACGCACCATACAAAAGGCCGGACTCCCTGACGGGGGTCCGGCCTCGATGCTGCTGAATAAGGTATGCTAGAGGAAGTCGGGGTCGATACTGGCCTTGCCGCCTGCGAGCATGACCTTGAAATAGCGTAGAGTGCGCTCGTCCACCGGAACGATGGGGAACTGCTTGCGGCAGGAGTCGCACTGGGCCATGGCGGGACGCGTGGGCGCGATGAGCGGCACCTCGCGTTCGCAATAGGGGCAGGGATAGAGGTAGATCACCTCCATGGCTGCGGGTCGGACCGGGGTGACCGGTTTTTTGCTTTCTGCCATTATCCTCTCTTCCTCATGGGCTACGCTTCGAGCCGTGGTGGCATAAATTCATCTGAAAAACAAGGCGTTGAGCTTCTTCCCCATCCTAAAGACCCTCGACATCAACCAGCAGGCAGGGTGACGAGCATCTCGCCAGTCATCTCTGCCGGGCGCTCCACACCCCAGAGGCCCAGGATGGTCGGGGCCAGATCGCCCAGTTTGCCTTCCTTGAGGGAGGCCGCCTCCCTGAGTTGCTCGATGTAGACCAGGGGCACGTCGTTCAGGGAATGAGCGGTCTGGGGGCCGCCCTTTGCGTCGATCATCTCCTCGGCATTGCCATGGTCCGCGGTCAGGAGCACCCTGCCCCCGGCTTTGAGCATGGCCTCCACCAGCCGACCCACGCAGCCATCCACGACCTCCACGGCCTGGATGGCCGCAGGGATGATGCCCGTATGGCCGACCATGTCCAGATTGGCGAGGTTGCAGACGATGAGGTCGTAGCCGTCCATTTTCTTAAGGAGCAGATCGGTCACGTCCGGGGCGCTCATGGCCGGTTTCTCGTCATAGGTGGCCACCTCGCGCGGCGAGGGGATGAGCAGACGGTCTTCGCCCGGCAGGGGCTCTTCCAGTCCGGCGTTCAAAAAGTAGGTCACGTGGGCGTATTTTTCGGTCTCGGCGATGCGCAGTTGCTTCAGCCCCAGGCCGGAAACCACCTCGCCAAGGGTATTGGTCAAGGACTGGGGCGCAAAGGCCGCAGGCACCGGAAAGGTCGACTCGTACTGGGTCATGGTGGCCAAGCCGGAGAGCCGCACCAGAGGGCCGCGCTCAAACTCGGTGAACTCGGGCTCAAAAAAGGTGCGGCAGAGCTGCCGCGCCCGGTCCGCCCAGATCG
>JAHJKV010000391.1 GCA_018822065.1 Pseudomonadota bacterium | reverse complement strand
GAAGAGATGGCCGATGCCCTGGTTGTAGGAACTCAAAGTCATGGCCCAGCGGTCCCAGTGGGGCAGATTCAGGGCACCCAGTTCCTCCCAGAGCCGTTTCAGGTATTTGGCGCCATAGTGGATGGACTGCTGGGGATCGGTGCGGTCTGTGGCACCGAGGCGACCTGCCGTTTCCTCGGTGAGTTGCATCAGGCCGCGAACCCCGGTGATGCTGACGGCATCAGGGTTAAAGGCCGACTCCTGGAAGATGACTGCAATGAGCAGCAGGGGGTCGATCTGATAGCGACGGGCAGCGGTCAGGATGGTATCCCGGTAGAGGGGCAGTTTTTCGGAGATGGCCTGGCGAAGCACGTAGGTGCCACCATAATTTGGCGTATCGGGGAAGAATCCGAAGTAGCGCTCCTGGATGTCTGCCAGGGAGCCGGAGGCGTCCATGCGCGTGAAGAAGGCCCGCATGCGTTTGTCAAGCATATGCTCGTCGTTGCGCCAGTACCAGCGATAGCTCAGGGCCTCGGGCAGGAAGGTGGCCGGGCGGATGCGCTCGAAGAAGGGTTGGAGCAACTGGTAGTTCCCCTGCTCGACTAAGAGGTAGGGTCGGGTCGATTGTTCGTTTTCGGCCTTGAACAGGTCCATGAGGTGGATGTCCGGCAACAGGGCATATTCGGCCCGGCACTCCTGGCTCCAGCCAAAGGCCTTGAGGGAGTTGACTAGGGCGGGCTCGGGCTGGACCAGAACCTCGGTTTCGCAGATGCGTGGCCGGATGAGGTCGAGGTGGCGGCGGGTGTGGCTCAAGAGGGCCGGGAAATGGGTTTCGTAGACAGGTCCGGGAGTGATGTGGGTGTCGGAGGCGAGTTGTTCCGGTCTCCAGCCAGCGCCGATCATGATCTGGGTGCGGCCACTGGCAAGGATCTCCCAGGCTGCTTCCGGGGTGTCGGTGCGAATCCAGTGCAGTTCCAGGCCATACCGTTTGCAGAAGGCCTCGGCCATTTCCCGCTCCATGCCGCGACCATAGGGGGAGATCGTTGAAAAAACACGCTCGGTGTCTGCGGCGACGAAAGTGATGCTGAAACGGGGCAGGGGATGGGTTGTATAGAACCAGACCGCGCCGGTTATGAGGATGACGGGCAAGAGCGAGGCCGCAAAGAGACGGCCAAGGGTCATTTTTCGGTCCCAGGATTCTGGGCCTTTGGGCAACGCTCTGGTTGACATGCGTCCATTCCTCTTTTACGCAAAAATGCCCTTGCTCGCGAAAACGAGTCTGGGCTTATCCGTACACAAGGAGACCCGAATGTCAAATGTTGTGGTTTTCGGCTCCCAATGGGGAGACGAAGGCAAGGGAAAGATCGTGGACATTCTGGCCGAGAATTGTTCGGCCATCGTCCGCTTCCAGGGCGGCAACAATGCCGGTCATACATTGGTCGTCGGCGGCAAGCAGGAAATTTTGCACCTGATCCCTTCCGGCATCCTGCATCCCGGAAAGAAATGCGCCATCAGCAACGGTGTGGTCCTGGACCCTGCAGTGTTCCTGGCCGAGGTGGATAAGCTCGCGGCCAAGGGGCTCGACGTTTCGCCCTCCCGCCTGATGATCAGCAAAAAGACGCATATCATCATGGAATATCATAAGCTCATGGACGGTTGCCGCGAGGCTGCCAAGAGCGCCGAGGCAAAGATCGGCACCACGGGCCGGGGCATTGGTCCTTGCTACGAGGACAAGGCCCACCGCTGCGGTATCCGGGCCGGAGACTTCCAGGACCTGGAACTCCTGGCCGCCAAGATCACCGAGGCCCTGACCGAAAAGAACGTGCTCTTCAAGCATCTCTATGGGGCCGAACCCCTTGACCCGGCCAAGGTGCTCGCCGACCTGAAACCCGTTGCCGCGCGCATCGTGCCCTACCTGGGCGATGTCTCAAGCGCGATTCAGGAAGCGGAAAAGACCGGCGACATTCTCTTTGAGGGTGCCCAGGGCACGCACCTGGACATCGATCATGGCACCTATCCCTACGTGACCTCATCCAACACCGTGGTCGGCAACGCTGCCTCGGGTTCCGGTTGCGGCCCGCGCAAGCTGGAGCGGATCATCGCTATCGTCAAGGCCTATACCACCCGCGTCGGCGGCGGACCTTTCCCCACCGAACTCTTGGATAAGGTGGGCGACCGGCTCCAGTCCGTAGGCGGCGAGTTTGGGGCCACCACCGGGCGTAAACGGCGTTGCGGCTGGCTCGATATGGTAGTACTCAAGGAATCCTGCCGTCTGAACACGCCCACCGAGCTGGCCATTACCAAGCTCGACGTGCTCTCCGGCCACGAAGAACTCAAGATTTGCGTGGCCTATGACTATAGGGGTGAACAGGTCGAGTATCCTCCCCAGGAGCAGAACGGCATGGCCTTCTCCTCCCCGATCTATGAGACCTTGCCTGGCTGGAACGAGGACATCACCGCAACCCGGAGCATGGAAGAGCTGCCCGCCAACGCCCAGGCCTACCTGGCCCGCATCGAGGAACTGTCCGGCGTCAAGGTCGGGATCGTCTCCGTTGGTCCGGACCGGGCTCAGACCTTCATGAGGTAGACCATGGAAGGGGGAGGGCATATCGACATTCGAGGGGCCATTCATCGGCAACGTCTTGTTGTCGAGCGACTGGGCCGTTTGGCGGCCAATCCTCCCCAGAGCTTGCTTCTTGAGGGCGGCACCGATGAAGAACGAAGAGGCGTGGCCCGATGGTGGGCCGCGCTTCTCAATTGTGAGCGCCCGGAGGCAGGGGGGACCCGGCCCTGTCTGGAGTGCTCCTGTTGCCGCAAGATCGCCGAGAACACCTTCTCTGACCTGATCATCATGGATGAGGCATATTACGAGGAGAAAAAGTCCCGTCTGAGCGTAGCTGCCGTGCGTGCGCTGATGCCCACCTGGGGTCAGCCCCCTTCGGGCGACGGCTACCGGGTGACCCAGTTTCCCTTTGTCCGGGACATGAGCATAGAGGTCTCCAATACTCTACTCAAGACCCTGGAGGAGCCCCGCCCGGGAAACGTTTTCGTGCTCATGACCCCGCAGCGGGAGCGGCTGCTGCCCACCTTGATCTCGCGCAGCTGGGTCTTCACCCTGGCCTGGCCTGAAACGGCGGACACCCCGGCTGACGCGCAACAATTGGCCCGGGAACTGGTCGGCTACTGGCGAACGGGTCGGGGTTGGTTTGAGCACAGCCAAGCCAAGATTGCAGCCCCTCTGGCGCTTGATCTCGTCAACCATATGATGAGTCAGGTTCGCGACGCGATGGTCGCCAGGCCGGCTGCCGGCCCCCAGGGCGAGGTGGCGGTGGCCCTGATGGAACTCTTTGACGCAAAGGGGTTTCGCAAGGTGGACCTAGCCCTGACCAAGGCCCAGGAGGCCCTGTCCCTTTCTCCTTCTCCGG
>JAHJKV010000390.1 GCA_018822065.1 Pseudomonadota bacterium | reverse complement strand
CGCTTGGTCCGTTCCATCGAGATGGAAGCCAAGGAAAACGCAGACAAAAAAGCCAAAAAGATTCTCTCCCTGGCCCTGCAGCGTTACGCGGGCGACTATGCTGGCGAGCAGACCGTTACTGCCGTTACCCTGCCCAGCGAAGACATGAAGGGCCGGATCATCGGGCGCGAGGGCCGAAATATCCGTGCCCTGGAGGCCGCCACCGGCGTCGACCTGATCATCGACGATACTCCGGAAACCGTGGTCCTCTCCGCCTTCAGTCCCCTCAAACGTGAGATCGCCAAGCAGGCCCTGGAACGGCTCATCCACGATGGCCGCATCCACCCCGCCCGCATCGAGGACGTGGTCAACAAGGTCGAGGCCGAGATGGACGTCAAGCTGCGCGAAATCGGCGAGCAAGCCACCTTCGACGTGGGCGTCCATGGTATTCACCCCGAGATCGTCAAACTCCTGGGTCAGCTTCAGTACCGAACCAGTTTTTCCCAGAACGTCCTGCACCACTCCCTGGAAGTGGCCTTCCTTTGCGGCATCATGGCCGCTGAGCTTGGCCTGGATGAGAAGGAAGCCAAGCGCGCCGGGCTGCTGCATGACATTGGCAAGGCCGTGGACCACGAAATCGAAGGCCCCCACGCGGTCATCGGCGCGGACCTGGCCAAGAAGCACGGCGAGACCAAGGAGATCATCCACGCCATCCAGGCTCACCACGAAGACGTGCCGCCCGAATCCATCCTGGCCAATCTGGTCCAGGCCGCGGACTCCCTGTCCGGTGCCCGTCCTGGCGCCCGCAAGGAACTGCTTGAGAACTACGTCAAGCGGCTGGAAGAGCTCGAAGGCCTAGCCACCGGCTTCAACGGCGTGTCCAAGGCCTACGCCATCCAGGCTGGCCGCGAAATTCGGGTCATGGTCGACTCCGAGCGCGTGGGCGACGACGCCACCTATATGCTCTGCAAGGACATCGCCACCAAGATCGAAAACAACATGACCTACCCCGGCCAGATCCGCGTGACCGTGATCCGCGAAAAACGCGCCGTCGGGTACGCGAAATAGATCAAGATGGGAAAAGACCGGGGGGAAACCTTTTTGAAAAAAGGTTCTCCCCCCGGACCCCCCTTCCGAAAACTTTTATTTGCTTCGCGGCTGAGTGACTTGGCGCGAGGCATATTTGGTTTTGAGGCAGGGGGAGGGATGTTGGGATGAAGATACTGTTTCTGGGTGACATTGTCGGGCGTCCGGGGCGCACTGCGGTCAAGGAGCGGCTGGGACGGCTTCGCGAGGAGCACGGACTGGACATGGTCGTGGCCAATGGCGAGAACGCCTCCGGCGGGCTGGGACTCTCCTCCAAGGTCGCCCGGGAGCTCCTGGGCGCGGGCATAGATGTCCTGACCAGCGGCAATCACATCTGGAAATTTCGTGAGGTCTACAACTTTCTGACCACCGAACCCCGGCTCCTGCGGCCCGACAATTTTCCCCAGGGCGTGCCGGGCAGGGGATTTGGCGTGTTCGAGATGGACTCGGTCCGAGTAGCCGTGGTCAACCTCCAGGGCCGCACCTTCATGCAGCCCGTTGACTGTCCCTTCAAGGCGGCAGACCGCATTCTGGCCGATCTTAAGGGTCGCGCCGAGGTGATCCTGGTGGATTTCCACGCCGAAGCCACCAGCGAGAAGACGGCCATGGCCTGGCACCTGGAGGGCCGTGTCTCGGTCCTGGTGGGCACCCACACCCACATCCAGACCAGCGACGCGCGGGTTCTGCCGGGCGGCACGGGCTACATCACAGACCTGGGCATGTGCGGCCCGGTTGATTCCTGCCTGGGCATGAAGTCTCAGCCGATTCTCGACCGATTCCTCTCCGGCCTGCCGACCCGTTTCGAGGTGGCCGGTGGCCGCGTGGCCATCCAGGGCGTGGTGGCCGAGGTGGACGAGACCACAGGTCGGGCCCGGAGCATGGAACTGCTCGACCTGAGCTAGGACAGAACCATGAAGAATATCTGCGTTTTTCTCGGCTCGAATTTTGGAGCGACCCCCATCTTTCGCGAGGCGGCAGTGGAGCTTGGTCGCGAACTGGCCCACCGCGACCTGACCCTTGTCTACGGCGGGTCGGACGCCGGACTCATGGGCGTTTTGGCCGACGCGGTCCTAGACGCCGGAGGCCGGGCCGTGGGCGTGATTCCCACCGCCCTGGTGGAAAAGGAAGTGGCCCACCGCTCCCTGACCGAGCAGATCATCGCCGTGGACATGCACGAGCGTAAAGCCCGGATGATGGAACTGGCTGATGCCTTCATCGCCCTGCCTGGCGGCCTGGGCACCATGGAAGAATTTTTCGAGGTCCTCTGCTGGGCCCAGATCGGCCTGCACGAGAAACCCTGCGGCCTGCTCGACGTTGGCGGCTACTACACGGAACTGAACGCCTTCCTTGACAAGGTCGTCCACATGGGCTTTGTCAAGGCGGTGCACCGCGATCTCGCCCTCATGGACAATACCCCGGCCGGACTGCTGGACCAGTTCGACCGCTTCGTCCCTCCCAGGGTGAGCAAATGGATCGACAAGGACTGATACAATGAGCGTGAACATCTACGACGAACTCAAGTGGCG
>JAHJKV010000389.1 GCA_018822065.1 Pseudomonadota bacterium | reverse complement strand
CCAGGTCGCCGCGGCGCTGAACCAGGTGCATTCCCCCCAACCCTTTCCCCCGTACGAGAAGCAGGTGCCCGTCTTCATGACGAACCGGGACGATTTCTCCCCCAATTCCGAATTGAAGAAATGGATGGATTCGGCCGACGGCGACGCCGTGGCCGCCTTCCTGAACTGGTTGCGCGCGCGCGGCTTTCGGGAACTCTCTGGAGGCGCCATATGAACCCCGCCTATGCCCTGGCCCTGGCCCTGGGCCCCGTGGGCCCTTTCATCAGCGCGGGTCGTCGCAGCCGCGACCTGTGGTACGGCTCCCGTCTGCTCTCGGAGTTGACCCGCCAGACCGCACTGCGCATCGCTCAGGTGTCGCCGGACATGGAGTTCTGGACGCCCCGGCGTGAGACGCTCGATCCGGAGAAGGCGTTCTTCGACGCCACCGGAATGCGTCCTCACGAAGGTCCGGTCATCTCCAACAAGATCCGAGTCATCGTCCCCCTCGAAAGCGCGCAGGCAGTCCGCGAACTACTTCAGGAGACGGATCGCACCGTGCGTCAATGGCTCTGCGACCAACTCCAGGAGATCAAACGCGCTGAATACCAGAAGATCTCCATGGATACGAGCGCCTTCGAAGCCCAGCTCGAGGCCGTGCTCTACGGCGATTTCATGGAGTTCACCGCCGGTTTTTCCGCCGTGACCGAGGACACGGAGACCGGTCGACATGAGGCGCTCGAACGGGCGCAACGGCTGCGCGACGCCCGCAAGAACGCCCGGGTCTTCGTGGCCCCCTCCTGGACGCGGGCAGGCCACGTGCGCTCCAGTCTCGAGCAGGGGCGCGACGCCGTGCTCGTCCAGTTCGATCCGACGCGCCAGGCCGATGAAGCGTTTTCAGCGCGTATCGAGCGGGAACGCCGCGGCCTCCGCCCCGACGAGAAGCTCGACGCCATCGGGCTGCTGCGGCGCTTCGCCGCCCTGAGGGAGTCGGAGCTTGGATACCCAATCCTGCCCTGCCTACCATTTCCGCCCCTCTCGCGGGTGGCCATCGACCCCTGGCTGGTGGGCTTCCTGGGCGACGACAAGCCCGGAACGACCGGCGGGGTGAACCGAAAGCAATCCCTCGATCAAATCCGCAGGATCCTGAATGGCCTGTCGCCCAGCGCGCTCTCACTGATCTCCTCCGCCTGCCGGGAACCTGGAAAGCGCCCTTCCGGCGCTGCGGCAGGTGCGAGCACGGACGGTTTCCCCTTCGACGCCAGCCTACTCTTCGACGGCGGGCTCCTCGCCGCCGAACGGGAGTTGGGGCGTCTCCTTCGGGATGCGGGAAAGGTGAATAGTCCACTTTCCAATGACGTCCGAGAAGCCGGTCAGGCCCTGCGAAACATCCGTCGCCCCCTTCAGGAGTTGCACGGCGCCGGGATGCCCGGCCACTACTACGCCTATCTGACCGCCGACGGCGACGGCGTCGGCCAGGCGCTTTCCAAGTGCACGTGCTTCGAGGATGAACAGAAGTTGGTGGGCGCCCTGGACGCGTTCGCTCAGCGCGCCTGGCACATCGTCGGCGAGAACCACCGGGGCTTCGCCTTCTATATCGGCGGGGACGAACTGTGCGCCTACCTTCCGCTGGATCTGGCGCTGCCGGCTGCCAAGGAGCTGGCGGCCGTCTTTCAGGACGAGATGAAGAAGTGCGACGTCCAGGCTGCACAGTCCCTCACCCTCTCCATCGGCCTGGTGGTGGCCCACGTCAAGCACGACCTTCGCGACATACGCCGCCGGGGGGAGGGGGCTCTCCAAAAGGCGAAAAAACTGCGACGTCAGAACGTTGACGGCACAAGTCAACTGGTGGTCGACGAATGTGTGGCCGGCGCCGCCGATCGACTCTCAGAGGGTCCGACCTTTGAGTACGTGGAGAGAATGAAGACTTGGTTGAGTCTTCTGGAGCAGGGCCAGGTCTCCCTGGCTTCCGTTCATGGCCTGTCCACGGCCTTGCCCCCCCTGGAAGGAGCAATGCCCGAAGAGGCCCTGCAAGGCGCTCTCACCCTGGCTCTGGCGGGCCCCATCCTGGCCGCCGGCCGCAGGAAGGAGACACCTTTGGCCGACTGCAGTCTCCACGAACGACTGAAAGAACTACACCAGAGCCTCGGCACGAACCCCCAAAAGACCCTGAAGGAGACGCGAAGCCTGGTCCACGAATTCCTGCTGGCCCACCGCATTCTGGGTGCGCATCGCCAACGGATCCCCAACGATCCCGATCCGAAGGAGAACCAGCCATGAGCCGCGTCCCGTCGACACCCGAAACAACCCAACTCTGGCTGCTGGACCCGCGGGACCCGGTGGTGCTGGGCGACGGCCGGGGCGCCGCCGCCTTCGGCGCGGGCAACACCTGGCCTTTTCCCCATCCTGGTACGGTGGCGGGCATGGTGCGTACGGCCCTTTTACGAGGGGAGACCCAGGTCTCCCCGGACAAGGCCCGCGACCTGTTGAAGATCCGGGTGCGAGGACCGTGGTTGGTGCGCGTCTCCCACGCCGACGGCGTACAGCCCAACGAGGAGCCCGTCGGTTCCCTGCGCTTTCCGGCCCCCGCCGATGCACTTCTTGAAGAAAAACCTTCGCCGGCCGGCCAGGAGCCTCCTGACCCGGACCGCCTCGTGGGGGGGCAGGTGACGCTCCCGGGCGGTGAAGAGGGCTTCACCTGGCCCGCCTGGCCGCAAGACGTGCTTTTAGGCGAACAGGCGACCCCACGCCCCCCCCAGCCTCGCAGCCTGGTTCATCTGCCGGAACGAACGGAAGCAGGGGCCAAACGAAGACGCTTCGACCAACGATTCTGGCCGCTGGATTTGCTGGTGCACTGGAGCCTGGGCCAGCGCCCAGCCGATCGCCTCCAACAGGTGATCCGCGAGGCGGACGATGAACTGAATCTGTTACACCGTGAGCGGCGGATCCACGTCTCCCTGGACGATGAGACGGGCACCGCAGAGGCCGGCATGCTGTATGAGACCAGCGGGCTGCGGCTGAGCGAAGGGTGGCAGCTGGGCATGGAGGTTGAGTATCCCTCACCTATTGAGGACGGAACGCAGCCGTGGCCCCCCGCCCTCCCGGAGGGGAAGACCCTGACGCTGCTCGGCGGCGAGGCCCGCCCCAGTTTCCTGGAAGTCCAGTCGCTGGATCACTGCCCCATCGGCGCCTTTCCCGGTTTCACGGACTTTGAACCCGATTATCACAGAGCTTCGGTGACTGCTGCCGGGCTGCGCCTCCAGCTGCTCACGCCGGCCTATCTCCCGGTCCGACGCAAGACCGGCGACGTCTACCATCAGCCGGGAGATCCGGGTTGGTGTCCCTCCTGGCTCCTCGATTCCCCGGCGTCGGGCGCGGGCCGTCACCACCCGGCGGTGCGGGAATTGCTCGAGCGCAAGGGGCTGCGCCTGCGGTTGGAGGCCCTGTGCCTGTCCGGGTTCCAGGTGGTCAGCGGTTGGAACCTGCAGGGCGGGCGGGAGCGGCCGAGCCCTCGCGCCGACGCACGGCTGGCGCAACGCACGGGCGCCCCCCGGGAGGTGCGACGCCTGGTTCCGGCCGGCAGTGTCTATTACCTGTATCTGGAGCCCTTTCGGGCTTCGGCCGGCGAAATCGACCCCGATTTGTGGATCCAATTGTGCAAGGCATTGTGGGGCAGGAGCATGGATCCCGAGGGCCCCGGCGAGGACGCCGCCAACCTGCAGGAGGACTTTCGGGCCCCGTCCGCGGGTGACGGTTTTGGGCTGGTGCTGCCCGGCTTCTGGCAGTACGGCCCCCAGGATTCATGAAACCCATTCTCGTTTTTCAGGAGTTCATCATGCCTCCATCCATTCGACTGTTTTTCCTCCAGGCACACAGCCCGATCCATGTGGGCGTCGGCGAAGGCCTCGGTCACGTCAACCTACCCACAGCCCGCGAACAGGTGACCGGGCATCCCTACCTGCCCGGCTCTTCGATCAAGGGAGTGCTGCGGGAGCACGCGGAGCTGGGAACACCCACCAACGACACCAGCCGATACGGCAACGACCCGGTGGTGAAGGTCTTCGGCCCCCCCACCGAGCGGGCCGGGGACGCCCGGGGCGGCGTGGTCTTCTCCGACGCCCGCCTGTTCTTTCTGCCGATTCGGTCGATCGTGGGCGGTTTCGCACTGGCGACCTGCCCGTTGATACTGGTGCGCCTGCGGCGGGAGCTGCGTCTTGCGGAAAAACTGACGGAGGAACAGGAGAAGTGGTTCGAGACCCTCATCCGGAACGGACAGTCGGATCAAGCGCTCGTGCACCCCGACTCGGTCATCTTGCTTTCTTCGGGCGACCAGAGCGCGGTTTTGATGGAGGATCTGCGCGTACCCGCCCAAGCGGTGGAAGCCATGTCATCACTGGCGGAAGCGCTGTCCGGTTGGGGCGCCTGGCAGAAGGATGATGGTGATTTCTTCTCGCGTCGGCTGGTCGTGCTCCCCGACACCGACTTCTCGCATTTCGCGCGCTTGGGGTTGGAGCTACGCCATCGCGTCAAGATCGACGCGGACACCGGCACCGCCGCGACCAGCGGCCCCTGGCTGGAGGAGTACATCCCGGCCGAGAGCCTCTTCTTCGGTCTGGTGCAGGGACGCTCCACCGTGCTTGTGCATCAGACGACACCAGACGGTCAGCCGCGGGACCCGGTCGCTTGCACGGGACAGGACTGTCTGGAAGATCTGTCAGGCCTGGTACGGCCGGGCACCTTGCTGCGCTTTGGCGGCAAGTCCTCCGGCGGCGCCGGCCGCGCCTTTTTCCGGCTGGTCTGACCCAGCGATCGTTACCCAGGAGGTATCATGTCATCAACCTCTTTGACTTCGGGCCTTACCCGGCCGCAACACATGCTGGCGGTGCTGCAGAGCCACCTGCCCCAGATTCGGGATCGATTGAATCGCGAGAACAGCGACCATGGACTGCAACAACTGGAAGGGCTGGTGATGCGCAGCGGACTGCTCCAGACCGTCCTCTATCTGTACCGGAAGCACGATGGCGCTGACGGAAAAGGAAAAGAAGAAGAATCCTCGCTGACACCGCTGGAATTGATCTCCCTGGTGCTCGAGGAACTCTGGCAGACGGAGCCGGCGGGTTCTTCGGAACTGTTCAAGCCGGTCCCCAAACGTAGCCTTCCCTGTCTGAATCCGCTGGTGCTCGGCCGCGTGGATCGCCTGACCTATCAGAGACTCACGGCGGACGTGCTGCAACTGAGCGAGTTGATCACCGGCTTCGCGGCCGCGCTGGCGGCCCTCGAGCCAGCCCAGGGAGCCAATCCCACCCAGGAAGGACCAAATACATGAGCGCGGAAAACCAGCTCACCCCGGTTTCGCTCTCGCAGTGGATCGATCGCCTCCCCGGCGGTCGTTTCTATTGTGCTCCCGATGCAATCGACAAGAGCGCCGTTCCCTGGAACACCAGTTCCCGTCAAGGGGGACTGGTGCGGGTGGTGCCGGCCCCCCTGCCGGCCCACGTCGGCCTCTGGCTGGATCGCTGCCTGCAGGAAGACCCGGCACCCCGGGACCTGGAGAAGCCTGGCCGGGCGGCCCTGCAACTGAGCGCGGTGCAGGCGCTGCTGCCGCAGACGCCCGCGCGGGAGGCCTACCTGCCTCGATATCGTCGCTGGGCGGCCACCGTCAAGACGGATTCTCCAACCACGCGGCGCAGGTACCTGGAAATCCGGAGTCTCTCCCGGGTCCTGCTGCATCCCGCCAGCGGCACTTCGGTCACGGAGGGGAGCCTGCTGCTGCATCACACGTACGGCGTGCCCTACCTGCCCGGCAGCGCGCTTCGGGGCATCTGCCGGGCCCGGGCGCGCGGCCTTCACCAGGCCTTTCCGGAGCGGTATCGAGAGCTCTTTGGCGAGGAGATGATGGCCCCGGGCTCAGAGGGAGAGCCGCGGTGGGTCAACGAGCTCTTTGGTTTCGTAGAAAGCGGGAAAGCTGGAGGGTTGGCCGGACTGGTGGACTTCTGGGACGCCCTGTGGATCCCGGGGGACCCGGGCAGCCCGCTGGCGACGGACATCGTCAATCCCCATCAAAGCAAATACCATACCAGGGAGAAT
>JAHJKV010000388.1 GCA_018822065.1 Pseudomonadota bacterium | reverse complement strand
CCTCGCCCTTCTGCCACTTCTCACCGAATCGCTTGAGCTTCCATTCCCGGGTGGGAATGAGCCCGCCCTTCTCGTTGGGCATGTCGATTCCCGTGGGATTGCCGAAGCCGGCAGCAAAGCTGAACTTGGAGATGCGGTCCACACCGAGTTTCATGCCCAGGCGGTAGAAATAGACGTCGCAGGACTCCACCAGGGCGCGCCGAAGAGCCACAGTGCCATGGCCACCGCGCCGCCAACACCGGAAGACGTGGCTCCCCAGCCGTAGCGACCCTGCACAGGAAACGGTCTCGTTGGTATTCATCATCTCCTCGGACAACGCCGTACCGGTCATCACCAGCTTGAACACCGAACCCGGCGGATAGGTGGACTGGGTGACCCGGTCGAGCAACGGGTGCTGGGGATGTTCGGAGAGCTCTTTCCAGTCCTTGGAGGAGATGCCTGCGGTAAAACGATTAGTGTCGTAGGTGGGCGCCGAGACCAGGGCTCGGACCTTGCCCGTATTCGCATCCATGACCACCACCACGCCCGCCCTGCCCTGCATGAGTTCGTCCACCAGGGATTGCAGGCCGAGATCGATGGATAGGGTCAGGTCCTCGCCAGCGTGGGGGGCCTTGAGTTCAAACTCGGCCATGTGCCTGCCCGTGGCGTCCACCTCGAACTCGCGGCGTCCCTTGACCCCTCGAAGCCGCCTCTCCATGGCCTGCTCCAGGCCGAGCTTGCCTATGTGGTCGCCCAGGGCCAGGCTCTTGTCCCTCTCCATCTCGTCGTCATTGGCTTCGGCCACATAGCCGAGCACATGGGAGAACAGGGGCCCGTAAGTATAGTTGCGCCGCGAACGGACCAGAACCTCCAGGCCGGGCCAGCGAAGAGCATTGGTCTCCACCTTGACCAGTTGATCATAGGTCAGGTCCGGCACCAGGAGGAGCGGCTCAAACTTCTTCACCTTGCGCCGTCGGGTCTCATATAACTCCTTTAAAACAGCGGTCGGGATATCGGTCCAATGGCTCACAGCATCGAGAGTCGCCTCAATGTCGCGGCAGTCTTCGCGCACTAGGCCCAGGGCATAGGCCGGGTCGTTGGTGGCCAGGAGTTGACCGTCCTTAGCGCGGATGAGCCCGCGTGGCGCGTACATCTGTTCCTGACGGAACTGGTTTTCCCTGGCCTTTCTGGAGTAATCCTGTCCCCGGTGCACCTGGAGGTACCAGAACCGGAAGGCGAAGACGCAGAACATCACCAGGATGAGAATCTGCAGGAGAATAAGCCCGAACTTCGGTGGCTCCCGATCACCGGAATTAAACAGAACGTTCATCAGACCTCAACCGCCGGGGATATAACTGATGGGCCACCCACCAGAGGATTGGTGTCAACGCCGCCTGGAGCACCGCCTCAAAGAGCACCCGTTCAAAGGGGAAGGCCATGACCTCAAGCCGCATGATCATCAGGGTGAACAGAAAATGCAAAGCTCCCAGGAAGGCCCCGAGCAGACACATGAGGGTGACGCTGGTGGAGCTGAACAGTCCCCTGCCCAGATGGAAGGCCAGGATCAGGCAACCATACCAGAGCAGGGTGGAACCGAAAAACAGGGAACCCATGCCCTCTTGCAACAATATCCAGCTAACCGTCAGCCAGATAATGTTACCTCGCCGCTCCTCCTGCAGGCTCACCAGCAGGCCGGGTGCGAGAAAATCCATGCCGGGGAAGAAATGCTGCGCCCAGACACCCACGAAGGTATAGAGCAGCCACCAACTGGGGCCGAGCATCTAGTGCCCCTCGCCTGCGCGCGTTCGAGCGAGAAACAGGACCTCTTCCAGAAGCGCGGCGTCGATCAGAGGCGTGGCATGGACCGAGAGAAAGAGGGAGAGGTCCGAGCGTTCCACGGAGGAAATGACAGCCACGGGCAATCCCTTGGGGAAGATGCCCGCAAGCCCGGAGGTCACCAGCTCTTCGCCCGCCTTGAGTCCCGCGTTGACGTTCATGTATTCCACGACCATATCCCGGCCGGGGCCGCGGCCAAAGGCGACGCCGGGGGTTCGGGTGGTCTGGCTGATGACCGGGATGGCGGAGTTGGGGTCGGTGAGCAAAAGTACCGTTGACGCGGTCAGGCCCACACGCATGACCCTGCCAACCACTCCGTCGGGGGTGATCACCGGGGTGTCGGGCCGGATGCCTGAAAGGTCACCCTGGTCCACCAGGACGGTCTCCAGGGCTGCGGCAGGGCCGAGACGCTGGGCCACCACCCGACCGCCCTTGCGGGTCCAGTGCACTGGCGGATCAAAGGAGAGCAATCGCTCCAGGCGGTTCACGGTGCGATCCCGTTCGTGCAGATCGGCGTTCTCCAGCACAAGCCGCCCGATCTCATCCTTGAGTCGTTCGTTTTCACGCTGCAAGCCAACCAGAAAGACATAGCGCTTCCACAGGGTGGTTGCGCGATCCGCCACCCATTTCCCAGGCCGAAGCACCCAACTCGACACCTCCAACCCGGTATGGTTGGAGAGAGCGTCGAGATGCCCGGTTCGCAGGTTCCAAGTGTACAGGCTCAAATAAAGGAACAGCCCGGCCAAGATCAGGACTGCGACACGTTGCGACTTCAATGCTTAGTCCGTGCAAATCTCATGGTAGAGGTCGATGTTGTCCAGCGCCTTTCCCGAGCCGAGCACGACTGCGGTCAAGGGGTCGTCCACCACGGTGATGGGCAACTGGGTCTCATGCTGCAACAGGGAGTCGATACCCTTGAGGAGAGCGCCACCACCGGTGAGCACGATGCCCCGGTCCACAATGTCCGCGGCAAGTTCCGGCGGAGTCTGCTCCAGGGCTATGCGCACCCCTTGGACGATGCCGTCCACCTGTTCGCTGATGGCCTCGCGAACTTCCTCGTCGGTGATGACGCGGTGCTGCGGGATGCCTGTGACCAGGTCCCGGCCCTTCACTTCCATGTCGCGGGTGCCGTCCACGGGGTAGGCGCTGCCGATGGTCATCTTGATCACCTCAGCGGTGGATTCACCGATGAGCATGTTGTACTTGCGCTTGACGAACTGCATGATGGCTTCGTCCATCTTGTCGCCGCCGATCCTCACGCTCTTGGCATAGACGATGCCCTTGAGCGAGATGACCGCGATCTCGGTGGTGCCGCCGCCGATGTCCACGACCATGTTGGAGGTGGGTTCGGTGATGGGCAGGTCCGCGCCGATGGCCGCTGCCATGGGCTCTTCGATGAGGTATACTTCGCGGGCTCCGGCAGCCTGGGCCGATTCGCGCACGGCACGCTTTTCCACCGGGGTGATGCCTGTGGGCACGCAGATCATGATCCGGGGACGAACCAGACGACGGGAGTTGTGGACCTGGCGAATGAAATGCTTGAGCATGGCTTCGGTAACGTCAAAGTCGGCGATAACGCCGTCCTTCATGGGACGGATGGCGACAATGTTGCCAGGAGTGCGGCCGAGCATGCGCTTGGCTTCTGCTCCGACGGCGAGCACGGTCTTGCCGCCCCGGCCATCCTTTTTGACGGCGACCACGGAGGGCTCGGACAGGAGCACTCCTTTCCCTTTCACATATACCAACGTATTGGCCGTTCCCAGGTCAATGGCGAGATCTGAGGAGAACGAGCCGATAATCCGATCGAACAATTTGGGCATGAGCGACTTCCTTCAGTCGTGAGACGGGCTATGGTAAGGATTCCCGCTGGACACGCCTCGTAAGCGTGTGCAACATGCGGTTACTGCCAGTTACCAGAAGACAGCCAACTGAGCAACAGCACAAGAGCCCCAATCGACATGATTGTCCCTGCAAATGCAAGATATCTTACCCTCAACGCCTACCTGCGCCAGCGCTTTGGGCAGCGGGTGCAGAAAATCCCTCTCGATGCAGGCTTCAACTGCCCCAATCGCGACGGGACCTTATCCTCAAAAGGGTGCGACTTCTGCAACGCCT
>JAHJKV010000387.1 GCA_018822065.1 Pseudomonadota bacterium | reverse complement strand
GGGCATGCTCCAAAAGTGATACACGGAAAGAGGCCGCCTTGTGCGGCCTTTTTTTATGCGGTGGTTTTTTCGCCGCAGGAAAGGTCGTTGTGAAATGCGAAGCCGTTCTTGCCCGTGCGTTTGACATGGTACATGGCCTGGTCGGCGCATTCCATCAGGATTTCCATGTTGGACGCGTCCAGTGGGTGCTGGGCTATGCCGACGGATGCGCCGGTGTGCACTCGTTCTCCCTCGATGAGATAGGGCGCGCTGAGTCTGCGCACCAGGTCACCGGCTAGGGCCTCGGCCAGGGCCCGGGAGGGGCAGTTCTTCAGGATGATGACGAATTCGTCGCCGCAGATGCGGTAGACATCCCCCTGGTTTTCAATGAGCTTGCGCATGCGCTGGGAGGCACGGACCAGCAGGGTGTCTCCCGCCTTGTGCCCAAAGGTGTCGTTCACGGCCTTGAAGCCGTCCAGGTCGATGAAGAAGAGGACGACCGGGATGTCCTCTTCCCTGGATTTCTCCAGGATGCCTGGCAGGGAGTCGGAAAGGGAGAGTCGATTGAGGAGGCCGGTCAGGGTGTCGCGGTAGGCATAGTGTTCAAGCTGCTCCCGGGACTCCTCCGAAGCGTCGCGGACCATGCAGAAATAGGCGCTGTGATCGGGCGAGAAAATGACGTTCCACAGGGTCCGGCGGTAGGATTGGTCTTTGCAGAGAAACCGGAAGGTGACCGAGGCGGAGCCGATGTCCGATGTGGCCAACCGCTGGATTTCGGCCAGGGCCTGCTCGCGGTCTTCGAAATGAATGTATTCCAACAGATAGGAGCCGAGCATATCTTCCACTGGGTGGCCGGTGGTCAGTTCCCAATGGTTGTTCACGTCCATGATCTGGCCGTCGAGCGAAATGACGGCGGCCATGTCGTGGGAAAGGGAAAGCCACGCGTAGCGTTCGTAGTAGAAAAAGCGCTGCAGCGTTACTTCGTCTGCGCCTTCCTGGAGGAGTTGCTCAATGTCCATGAGAGTTACATAGCCTTTTCCGTCTTGGGAATCCAGTTCTGCAATGCAACTATCTCCAGTTAGAAATACCAGCGCAATATCCAGAGTGCGACCATGCCTGCGCCGATGGTGGCGAACAGATTTCGTGTTTTCCAGGCCACCAGGATCGCGAGGAGCGCGGCGTAGATTCGCAGGTTGGCAAGGTCGAGGCCAGCGCTTGGTCCCTGGTAGATCACGGCTGGCATGACGATGGCCGGGAGCACTGCGGCGGGGATGTAGGCGAGGACGCGGCGTAGGGTCGGGGTGACCGTAATGCGGTCCATGAGCCAGAAAAAGGAGAATCGGGTCAGGAATACGCCGATGGCCACGATGGCAGTGACAGTCCAGAACATATCGAGGTTTGAGGAAGTGGCGTTCACTGGGTTTTCCTCCAGTCGAGATAGGCCCCGGTGGCGATGCCCCCCACGGCGGCCACGATCAGTCCGATGCTCAGAGGCAGGGTGTGAGCTGCCAGGGCAAGCAGGGAGGAGACCAATGCCGCAGCCAGGGCCGGACGGTTTTTCATCACGGGCACGGCCAGACCGATGAACACCAGGGGGATGCCGAAGTCGAGTTCCAGGGTGGAGGGAATCCGTGCCCCAAGAAGGACGCCGACCAGGGTTCCGATCTGCCAGATGATCCAAACGGGGATGGCAGTGCCGAAGTAGAACCAGCCCTTGTGCACGGTGTCATCTTCGGCGAACCGGGCCACGGAGGCCACGTAGGACTGGTCCGTGAGCAGGTAGGCCAGAGGGAGCTTGGCCCGCAGAGGAAGATTTTTGAGGTGCAGGGCGATGGAGGCGGAATACATGAAGTAGCGCAGGTTGATGACCAGGGCGGTTCCTGCCGCCACCCAAAGGGGCGCACCAGCGGCCATAAGTTGAACTGCGGCCATCTGGGCTGCTCCGGCAAAGGCGAAGAGAGAAAATGCCACGGTCTGCAGGCTGCTGAAGCCAAGCTCCAGGGTGATCACCCCATAGATAATTCCGAAGGGGAAGACCGCGAGCATGAAGGGCACTGCAGTACGTGCTCCTGCGAAAAAAGATGATTTTGCCTGCATGATGTCTCCGTGGCAGTAACGTCGCCTGCGAAGGGTATATTTTGACACAATTAAGAGGTCAATGTAATAATTGTCCCTATGACAATGTGGACGCCGCTGGTGGACAACGCCACCACCCGTTATCTGGCCATCGCCAATGCCCTGGAAGAGGATATTCGTCAGGGTCGGCTCAAGCCGGGCGATGTATTGCCCACACATCGGGAACTGGCCGAGGTCATGGGCGTTACCGTGGGCACCGTGACCCGCGGTTATGGCGAGGCGGCCCGGCGGGGGCTGGTGCGCGGCGAAACCGGCCGGGG
>JAHJKV010000386.1 GCA_018822065.1 Pseudomonadota bacterium | reverse complement strand
CATGTAAATGATACTTTACATTCGCGGCAGAAATGGCATGGTCGGCCAATCCGTCCGAACCCGGGTTTTCGCGGGAGTCACGACGGTGGAGGGGGCATGGGCAGCCTGAAGACCAAACTGGAGATTGAAAACACCATCCATGTGCAACGCGCCATCGCCCGCATCACCCAGCAGCAGCTGGCCGACGCCATCGGCGTGACGCGGGCGACCATCGTGGCGCTGGAGAAGGGTAACTACAATCCCTCGCTGGACCTGGCGTTCCGGCTGGCGCTGCACTTCAACATGGACATCGGCCAACTGTTCCGGGTCAAGGGAGATCGCGATGAGTAGGTTCCTGCGCGTGAACAAATGGGTGGGGCGGGCTCTGTTGCTGGCCAGTCCCCTGGTGCTCGCGGTGGTCGTGTGGGGCACGTTCGCGACCGGCCCCGAGGGCGGACCGCAGCCGCGCTTCGCCTCACCCGTGGTCCAGTGGGCGTGGGACCTGCTCGGAGTCCACCTGCTGGTCTGGCTCGCGACGCTGCTGTACTTCTTCGTCATGCTGGTGGCGTCGTCGGCCCTGCGCGATGCGGTCCTCACGCGGCTGGCGGGAATCCGGGAGCGCGACGAGCGTGAGGAGTTGATCGTGGGACAGGCCGCGCGCGCCGCGTGGCTCTCCACCCTGGCGCTGCTGGTCTTCCTGCTGCTGCTGTCCGGGTTGCAGGTGCAGGTCCGCGAGCTGCCCGTGGAACAACAGGCGCCCGGAGCCCGAAGCGAAGTGTCCATCGGCTACGTCATTCAACTGCGGGTCGTGTCCAATCGGCGGGAGGCCGTCTTGCGCCGGCCGACGGCGGAGTCTTCGAAGCAGGCGCCTGCCGGTGTCCGCTTCTCGTTCTCGGGGGTGCCGCTGTCGAGCAGCGCCCTGCTTCTGATCCTGCTGTGCTGGCACGTCCTGTCGTTCCACCTGTTCTCCCGGCGTGTGGCGGCTCAATGCTGAGACATGCGCCGCCGCGAGATGGGCCTTTTATTATTCTTTATGTAAAATAAACTAGACTTTTCTCCTCTGGCCTGCTACGACCCAGGGGCGGCACGACGACCCTTCCGGGGCTCGGAGGGCCCGCAGCCGCGTTCCCATGACCCGGGGGTCGGCCACCCCCCAAAGGAGTAAAATCATGTTCAACCAGCTTTCCATCCCTCTGATCGTCGTTTCCTGGATCACCTTCTGCGGAGGCTGCTCCTCGGGCGCCTTCCGTGTCGAATCAGCTCGGAAGCGGGCCGTCTCCGTCTCGGAGCTGGTCGCCGGCCACCAGAAATACTCTGGGCTGCTCGCCCGGCGGCAGGAGTTGATCCTCTCCGTGAAGAAGGGAGAGGCGCTCCCCATGGATCTGACCCTGGACTCCCCCCTCTTCCGGCTTCGGAACCGGGAGCGACTCATCGCTGCGCGGGACCTGTGTGTCCTGATCAGTCGCAGGACGGTGGCGCTGAGCCCGGATTGCCGCACGTTCGCGTCCTTCCACGACGGCCGTGCCCTGCGCAAACTGTTCCGGCTCGGGAAAGGCTCCGTGTCGGTGGGCCTGTCCCTCGACGAGCAGGGACTGCTCATCCCGGTGCTTTTACACCAGAAGTGATCGCGGTCCCAGTTGTTCGAACCGCCGACTCTTCCAAAAATTTTTCATAACTCGATGGATAATATTGATCATTATTTTGGTCTTGCGGTACGCCGGAGTGGAAGCGACCGTTGACTATCCAAAACGGAAAACGGAGATCTCTTTTCGAGAGAAAACGCAAACCTGCCTTCAGAATTTGCCGCACATCAAATAACAGCCGTGCCACAGATAAATAAAGAACGGCACTTCTCAAATACTGACGAATTCATTAACCAAATAATCGGCATTATTTACCTCTTGCGCCCTCCGATGGACGCGCTTTATTATATTTTTTGCGAAGAATAATTCTCGCAATGACCCTCTTACGGAGCTGACAGCTCAAAAATGGAGTTGATAATGGCGGACAAGCGAGCATTCGTAAGCGACATTCACATGGGAGGGACCTTCCCTGGCGGTGCGGGTAAACACGACTGGAACTGGCTAAGTGGGCCGGAGATTGCCGCATTTGCATCCTTCCTCGATTATGTGGGGAATTCCGGGGAGTACAAAGAACTGATTATCCTCGGCGATTTCCTCGACGATTGGGTCTGGCCGGTGCACATGCTTCCTCCGACGCTGGACGAAATTGTCGAGGCACCCAAGAACAAGGCCATCGTAGACGCTCTCAGGGTATTGTGCCAAAAAATCAAAGTCATCTGCCTTCCTGGAAACCACGACATGGGAATCACCAAAGAATTCCTCGACCGTCAATTCCCCGGCATTGTGTTCGGCGGTCCGGCCAAGGACAATTGCATTTACAGAACCGGCAGACTCCGGGCGGAGCATGGAAGTGCACATGCTCTTTTCAACGCGCCGGACCCACATAACAATCCGGGAAGCCGTGTCCCCTTGGGCTACTACATCAGCCGGGTTGTGGCGACGCGTAAATACCATACGGGCCAGGATCATCGGAAATATGCAAGTTTTGTCGATGATTTATTTGAAGCGGTTGGCCCCCAGTCGATTTCGGCCTCCGTTTTCGAAGGCGTTCTCGAGGAGGCCGGTCTCCCGGGCAATGTGGAGATTTTAATCCGGGACGCTGGCGGAAATTCGGAGTCTGTTAAGGCAAACGAGATCAAAACGAAATATCAAAATTTATTCGACCAGTGGTGTCAGGCCAAGGGTTTCGCCAAGGCGATGAAAGCCATTTATGCGGAGAT
>JAHJKV010000038.1 GCA_018822065.1 Pseudomonadota bacterium | reverse complement strand
CTGCTGCTCGCCATGACCATCCCCGCCCTGGCCGCGGACCTGCCCGGCAAGGGCGTGACCGTCCAGCCCGCGCGGGCCACCTGGACCACCGCCTTCTTTCTGGAAGCCCTCTATTCCAGAGCCTTGAAGGACCTCGGCTTCGACGTCAAGGCCCCCAAGGACCTGGCCGTTCCCATCTTCTACCAATCCGTAATGCAGGGCGATGTTGACTTCTGGGCCAACGGCTGGTTCCCGCTGCATGACGCCCAGCTGCCCAAAGACTTTGACAAGGGTGCCACCATTGCCGGTACTGTCGCTGGCGGCGGTGCCCTCCAGGGCTATTTGGTCAGCAAACGGGACGCTGACAAGTTCAACATCACCTCCGTGGCCGACTTTGCCCGCCCTGAAGTGAAAAAACACTTCGACACCAATGGCGACGGCAAGGCCGACATGATCTCCTGCCCTCCGGGCTGGGGCTGTGAAAAAGCCAACACCACAATGCTCAAGGACACTGGTCTGGGCGAACACATCAACCAGATTCAGGCCAACTACTCCGCGGCCATGGCGGACGGCATTGCCCGTTACAGCTCTGGCGGCCCGATCTTCTTCTACACATGGACCCCGAACTGGACCGTGTTCAAGCTGCAGTTGGGCAAGGACGTCGTCTGGATCAACGTGCCTGAGAAGGGCTACGAAGACACCAAGGCCACGGGCGTGGAAGGCGCTGCCACCGACCCCATCTACATGGGATACGCCCCCAACGACATCAATGTCGTGGCCAACAAGAAGTTCCTGACCGACAACCCCTCCGCTGCCAAGATGTTCAAGCTCATGAACGTGAAGCTGCTTGACATCTTCAACCAGAACAACAAGATGTTCGAGGGCGAAGACAAGCGGGCAGACATCGACCGCCACGTCGAGGAATGGATCGCGGCCAACAAGGTCCAGTACGACGCTTGGCTCGCCGAAGCCATCGCCGCCAAATAATCCTCCCCACGGCATAACAAAGGCCCGATCCGGTGGATCGGGCCTTTTTTTGTGCCCTTGCATCTTTTTCCCTTGCCATCTACTCAAAACAAGCGCAGGAAAACGCCCTCACTCAGGAGGCAGACATGATTGCAGGCAAAGATTTTTCGTATTCCATCTGGTGGAACCTGACGCTCATCACCGCCGGTTCCTTCCTCTTCGCCCTGGGAGCCAAGGGAGCAATAGAGCCCCATGGCCTCATCACCGGCGGCATCACCGGCATTGCCCTCCTGTTCAGCTACACCACCGACCTGGATGTCTCGCTGTTGTACGCCCTGCTGAATATTCCTCTCTTCGTCTTGGGATGGAAGGTCAGCCGTCGCTTCCTGCTTTACTCGATCTACGGAATGCTCATGATCACCCTCTGTCTGGCCGTGATCCACGTGGACTTCCATATTAAGGAGCAGCTCTATGCTGCGGTGGCGGGCGGGATGATCTGCGGTGCTGGCGCGGGCCTGATGCTGCGCTCCCTTGGTTCCGGCGGCGGCCTTGACGTTGTCTCGGTCTGGCTCATGCAGAAATACAACATCGGACCTGGAAAGACATCCTTTGTTTTCAATGGATTGCTATTCGCCTGTGCCCTCATTCAAATGGACGTGGACCTGATCATAGCCTCCTTCATCCAGATGTTCGTGTCCGTGGCGACCATGGAATACGTTCTCTCCATCTTCAACCAGCGCAAGATGGTCCTGGTCATCTCCGATCATGCCCAGGAAATCGCCAACAGCATCCTCTATCAGCTCAAACGGGGAACCACGTTGCTCAACGGCCAGGGCGCCTACTCCGGCCAGGCAAAACAGGTGCTCATGACCGTGATCAACAACATCCAGCTCAAGCGGTTGGAGGAGATCGTGTTCACCCAGGACCCCGAGGCCCTGTTCATCGTGGAGAACACCTTCAACGTGCTGGGTGCGGGATTTTCCAAGCGCAAGATCTATTGATCCGTCCCGATTCTCGAAACCTTTCCTCTCCTGGATTTTGCGGGTATGGTTCGCCAGAACCGCCCACGCCCGCAATTCCCGGAGGAGAGCCATGACCGCCCAATCCCGCGTCGCCGAGCTGCTGGCCCGCACCAAATGGGGAGAATCGTTCGCGCCCGAGGAGATCGAGACCATTGCCGCGTACATGACCGTACACGAGGTCAGCGAAGGCACGGTGCTCTTCCACGAAGGCGACGACCAGCGCTCCATGGCCTTCATCGTCGAGGGCG
>JAHJKV010000385.1 GCA_018822065.1 Pseudomonadota bacterium | reverse complement strand
CAGATGCCACTCCGCCCTGTCTTTCTGCTTTGGTCGCGTCATTCCCCGCCTTGCAGGGCCTGGATGGGGTCGAGGGTCGCGGCCTGGCTGGCGGGCTTGAGGCCAAAGATGAGGCCGATGGCCAGAGCACTGACAAGGGAAATGAAGAATGCCTTCCAGGAGAACTGGATGGTCAGAATTTCGAGCCGGGTCAGCATCTGCCCCAACCCCAGACCAAGAAAAAGCCCCACTAGCCCGCCGATCAGGGTCAGGATGCTCGCCTCCACCAGGAATTGAAGCATAATTGAGGAGTTTCGGGCTCCCAGGGCTTTTTTCAAACCGATTTCCTGGCTTCTCTCGCTCACAGAGATGGAGAACAGATTGGCCAGGACGAATCCGCCGACCAGCACAGCAATGGTGGCTGTGATGCTCAAAAAGACGAGCAGTCCCCCTTTCAACATTGCCAAAAAGTTGAGCACTTCATCTGCAGTTAATATGGTAAAATCATCATCATCCTGGTCAGATAGATTGTGCAATTTTCTTAGCAAGGAACGGAGATTTTCAACGTGCGTTTTCATATATTCCGGCCGGAGAAACCGGATGCGCAGAGCGGCAACATACTTGCGGTCCAGGTTGAAGCGTTGGGTCAGGGTGGTCAGGGGCATTATGATCCGGTTATCGATGTCACCACCGCCCCCCGAGACGCCCCGGAAGACAAGCCGCCCCACCACCTGAGTGGGGATGCCATTGATGAAGACAACCTTGCCCACCGGGGACTCCTCGCCAAAGAGCTCACGGGATGGTTTTGACCCCATGAGGCAGACTTTGGCCCCCCGCTCAACGTCTTCCGGACTGATGTCCCGCCCTTCGGCCAGGGGCCAGTCCCAGGACTCGGCATAGTTGTCCGTGGCACCGATAACCCGGTCCACATCGTAATTGGCGCTGTGGTATTTGATGGTGATGTTGCCGACCGAACGCATGGGCACCACCTGGGCCGCGCCGGGGAGTGACTGACGGATGCGGTCGGCGTCGGCCAGACTCAGAGTCATGCTGCGCATGCCCATGGCCCGTTTGCTGATGTCGCCGCCGAAGACGAGGGCGGCGTCTGGACCGAAGATGCCCACGATCTCATGGGCTTTGCGGTTGGCACCATCCACGGCGGTGACAATGAGTGTCAGGGAGGAAATGCCGAAGGCCACGCCCAGAATGACGAACATGGATCGGACCTTGAAGGCCCACACAGCCTCCACGGCCATGTTTACCACCCGCGAGATCACCCTGGCCGATTCCATGGTCGTTCCTCAGCCCCCTCGGGCCGTTTCTTCCGCAGGTGAAGGGCGCAGTCCCGAAGGATCAGGTTCATGCATCGGGGTGTTCCTTGACTTCCTCGGCCATCCGGCCATCGCTGAGTCGAACGACTCGCTGGGCCGCTGCGGCAATTTCCTCGTCATGGGTGACCAGAACAATGGCCGTCCCTGCCCTGTGCACCTCATGGAAGAGCTTCATGATCTCCCGGCTGGTGGTAGAATCGAGCTGCCCGGTGGGCTCGTCTGCCAGGATCAGGTCCGGCTGATTCAAAAGAGCCCGGGCCATGGCTACGCGCTGCTGTTGGCCACCGGAAAGTTTGCCGGGTTTGAAATCCACACGATCCGCGAGCCCCACCTGATCGAGCAGCTCCATTGCGCGCTGCCGCAGCTTCGCCTGAGGGGTCTGGGAATACATCCCCGGCAACAACACATTCTCCAGGGCCGTGGCGTAGGAAATCAAATGAAAGGATTGAAAAATGAACCCGATGCGCTGATTTCTGAGCCCGCTCAGACCATCGTCATCCAGGCCGGAAATATCCATCCCATCAAAAAGATATCGCCCAGAAGTGGGCCGGTCCAGCAGGCCTATGAGATGCAGCAGCGTAGACTTGCCCGAACCTGACGTGCCCTGGAGGGAAACGAACTCGCCTGCTGCAATGGAGAGGTCGATCTCCCGCAGCACCTCCACGCCCGGCTCATCCGGGACACCTGCCGCAAAGATCTTTCCAATACCTTCCAGCCGCACCAGTGCCATACCGTCCCTATCCTTCCTTGGTGGCGCCGGGAAGCACCAGTTGAACGGCCACGTTATCGCCTTCGGTCAGACCGGAGAGGACCTCGCTGCGGTCAAGCCCTTCCAGCCCCAGTTCCGGATCCACCTCACGGATGGCCCCTGAGGCTTCCTGCACAAAGACCACTTGGCGACCATCCACCCATTTCAGGGCGGCATTGGGCACCGTCAGCACTCCCTCGGCCTGTTCCACCACGATTCGGCACTGGGTTGTCATTTCGGGTCGAAGCGGGGCCGAGGGGTCGAAAGTCACGGCCACCAGGGCCTTGTAGTAGACGATGCTGTCACGAATCTCGGGTTCAGGATACACCCGCTCCACCTTGCCCTCGAATACCTTCCCAGGATGTGCGTCCACATGGAATTCGACAATTTGCCCTTCCCTGGTCCGTCCCACATCCGTCTCGTCGACGTAGATCCACATCTCTAGCCGGGTCGAGTCGAGCACGGTGATCAGGTTTGAGACCTGCAAGCCGGAGACCACGGTTTCGCCCTCCTGGGCCGCCACCTGGCTAACCACCCCGTCGATGGGGCTAAAGATGTCGCAATAGGAACGCTGTACCTCAAGGGTCTCCAGGGCGGCCCGCATGGCCTGGACCTCGTAGTGGGTCACCCGGCTCTCTTCCTCGGCGGTATCCAGATTGCTCTGGTGTTCCAGACCCTTGCTGGCCAGAGTCTTGGTCCGGTCCAGAGTT
>JAHJKV010000384.1 GCA_018822065.1 Pseudomonadota bacterium | reverse complement strand
GCAAAAGCCATCTCCGGCTCGATCATCCAGAACTCGGCCACATGGCGCGGGGTATTGGAATTTTCGGCCCGGAAGGTGGGACCAAAGGTGTACACATCGCCCAGGGAGAGGGCCAACAGCTCGGCTTCGAGCTGGCCGGAAACGGTCAGGGCGGCGCGCTTGCCAAAGAAATCCTCGTCGAGTTTGGTCAGGCCGGGCTCCAGGGCCGTGACCCGAAACATCTCGCCCGCACCCTCGCAGTCGGAACCGGTGAGGATAGGGGTGTGGGCATAATGGAACCCGCGACGGGAAAAATACTGGTGCACGCCCTGGGCCAGTTCAGCCCGGATGCGGAACATGGCGCCAAACTTATTGGTACGGCCACGGAGATGGGCGATGCCACGGAGAAATTCGTCGGAATGGCGTTTCTTCTGCAAGGGGTAGGTTTCGGGATCAGCCTCACCGAGGACCTGAAGGGCCGTGCCCTTGACCTCCCAGGCCTGGCCCTTGCCTGGGCTCTCCACCAACTCGCCGGAGACAGCCACGGCAGCGCCGGTGCCGACCCGCTCCAGGGCAGCCACGATCTCGTCCGTATGATCGATGACCGCCTGGATGTTGGCCAGACAGCTCCCGTCGTTGATCTCCAGGAAGGAAAATCCCTTGGAATCACGCTTGGAGCGAACCCAGCCTTTGACAACAATCCCGCTTTTCGCAGATTCTGCGGCCAAAGCCTCTTTAACGCGAAGTCTAGTCATGTTTCATTCTCCCTGGCCGCGATTTATACTGCCTCGTTCCCTGGGTCAACAGCTTGCATGCCGCAAACAGGTAGGCTACAAATCCTGGTTCCGTGTTTGCACATGAACTGTACTATCCCAAATACGGACCAAAATCATCTTCAAGGAGACTCAATGGGTTTCTTTTCCAAGGTAAAAACACTGTGGAAGGGCGACGCTGGCCCGCAAACCGACGCACAGCCGGTCGCTGACGGCGACACCCGGGCGTCGTCCACACCAACTGACGAATCCGCTCCCTGGCGTGACGCCCTGACCCTGGAACTCCGCCAGGCCGAACCCCGGCTCTCCCAGTGGCTGGAGGTCATTGTCTCCGGCATCGACGTGGCCGGACCAGAGCTCTGGCAACGACTGATCTTCCTTTTCACCGCACTCCAGGCACCCGAGGACGAAGCCCGAAAGTTCGTGGCCGCCTTCGAGTCCTGGCTCGACCAGATGGGCTACCTCCGGGTTTCGGAGTTCAAGAGCGAGCTGCAATACCGTCTGGCCCTGGCTCTGGACCTAGAGGACGAGGAGGATGAACGGGACCGCCTCTTCCTCAAGCTCTCCGAAGGCGTGGCCAAGACCAAGCAGCAGATCACCCGGCGCATCGACTCGCTCATCTCAGCCCACGGGGAGCTGGACGACGATTTCTGGGATCAGCTGGAAGAAATTTTCATCATGGCAGATATTGGCTACGAGTCCACCATGGACCTGGTAACCCGACTCAAGGACCGAGCCAGGGCCATGTCCGTCAACGAAGCCGCCGGGTTCCGCGAGGTGCTGGCAGCCGAACTTGATGTCCTTTTCGCACCCAAGAAACGCATCGTGGCCGTAAACCCGCCCGAAGTGGTGATGATGATCGGGGTCAACGGCGTGGGCAAGACCACCACCATCGCCAAGCTCGCCTACCGGGCCCAGATGCAGGGCAAGAAGGTGCTCATCGCCGCTGGCGACACCTTCCGGGCCGCGGCCAGCGAGCAGCTCCAGATCTGGGCCAAGCGGGTCGGGGCCGGATTCTTTGCCAAGACCGAAGGGGCAGACCCTGCAGCCGTGGCCTATGAGGCCATGGACATGGCCGTGAGCGGGGGGTATGATTTGCTTCTGCTCGACACTGCCGGACGGCTGCACACCAAGACCAACCTCATGGAAGAGCTGCTGAAAATCCGACGCGTCCTGGGAAAAAAGCATGAAGGCGCGCCCCATCGGAGCATCCTGGTCATCGACGCCACCACCGGCCAGAACGCCTTGAGCCAGACCAAGTTGTTCAACGAAGGCGTGGGCGTGGATGAAATCGTGCTCACCAAGCTCGACGGCACTGCCAAGGGCGGTGTGGTCGTGGCCGTAACCCTGGGATTTGACCTTCCCATCACCTTTGTGGGACTGGGAGAGGGAATGGAAGACCTGCGGCCCTTTAACGGTCGCGACTTTGCCCGGGCACTGCTCGGAGCCGAAAACGAGGAACAAGAGCCATGAGTGAACTCCCCGTCCAGACCATGAAAGCGGTGTTCGACCACAGCACCACCGCCTTTGCCGATCGGCCCTCCCTCTCCTTTGTGAACGGCGATCCCCTGACCTTTGCCGAATTCGGCGACAAGGTGCGCACCTTGCAGGCGCTGTATCGGCGCATGGGCCTGCGCCGGGGCGAAAAAGTCGCCCTCCTGGGTGAGTCCATGCCCAACTGGGGCATAGCCTACTACGCTGCCGTGACCATGGGCGCGGTGGCCGTGCCCATCCTGCAAGAATTTCACGAATCCGCCGTCCACCATATTGTGGAGCACTCCGAGTCCCGACTGGCCGTGGTCTCTGAACGGTTCATGGACAAGATTGCCGAGGGCGACTTCGATCGACTGCAAGGCATCATCCGCATGGACAACCTCACCACCGCGCCCGAGGACGGCCTGCGGGGCAAGGTTCTGGAAG
>JAHJKV010000383.1 GCA_018822065.1 Pseudomonadota bacterium | reverse complement strand
GGTGCAGCCCACAGGCCAAACCCACATTTCCAGGGGATTGGACGTGGTCACGTCACCAAGTTTGTGGTGGTCGACGACGGCGACGAGTTCGCCCTTGTCCAGGTTGTCGATGGTCTGGGAGATGTCGGTGTGGTCAACGAGAATGACCTGCTTGCCAGTGGCATCAGTGACGATCTTGGGGGTATCCAGACCGAACTTTTTCAGCACAAAAGCAGATTCAGGGGCGACAGGACCCTGAATCACGGCTTCAGCAGCCATGCCACGTTTGGAATACAGGTCAGCAGCGGCGATTGCAGAAGCAACCGTGTCAGTGTCAGGATTTTTGTGTCCAACAACGATGATAGCCATGTTATTTCCTCCAATTAAATTAATTTCTCATCAAGCCTCAAGAAATAGGTTGTTCCGAATATCACAAAGCCTTGCCGCTGCCAAGTCACAACTGGGTGGATACAGAAATAAAGATGACCAAGGCCACTCCTGCAGCGAACAGGGCATAGGCCCTCGGGATGCGCAGGGACAAGATCCCACCCAGACTTGCTCCAAGCCAGAGATGGGCCCAGGTGACCTGAAGACCGAGGAGCAGGGAAGACAGACGGGGGAGCAACAGTCCTGTCAGGAAATGCAGCACAAGCAGTGCGACAAAGGCGCTGACAAGTGTCGCCAAAAAGGCCACGACCATGGAACGATAGATCAACCCGTCCGGGAATGGGGTGTCGTTCTCCTGTCTTGCCCAGGCCAAACCGGCATTGAATCCACGCGAATTGAAGGTACGCAATGCGCTTTCGCCTCGAGCACCGATCCAGGACAGGGGAATGGAAACCACCATGGCAAGCATTATCTCGCCAGGAACGACAAGCCCGAACGCTTTGGTCAGGGCCAGGGAGGCAGCCGTTGCAATAGCCAAATGTGGCGGAATGAATGTGCCTGCGGGGATGATATCAAGCCAGGCGAGCTCAAAAAAGATGGCAATTGACATGGAGGATATCCACTCACCGGTCAGCAGACACCACACCAATCCCACGACCAGTGGTCGTTCCAGGAGACCGAGACTGAAGGCATAACGAAACAGAGAAAAAACAGCGACGAAGAGGGCCACCAGGGCGTAATACATTGGCACTGACACGCCCAAATCCCCCTAGAATTTAACCTGAACCGGGTCGTTTGGAACACACCTGAAATCGAGACGGACACCGCTTAAAGCGAATCTACGCAAGAGTTCCTCTTCTTCTATGGAAAGGGCCACGCTGGCAGAGAGTTGTCGTTTTCCCTGACCATAATGAATGTTGCCGACATTGAGGACATCAAAGGAAAAGTCGTTCTCATAAGCCTTCATGGCATCGGCGCAAGTGGCAAAGAGCACAATGGCCGAAACGGAAAGGGACCGCATGGTCTGGGCCACATCGAGAATTCGGGTGCAGCTGAATTGGATGGACTGGGGTATGGCCAGGGCCATGATTTCCTGTTGAATGGCATCCTCAGCCACCTTGTCGTTGGCGACAAAAATTGCACCTGCACGCGTATGAGGCAGCCAGGTTTCAATAATCTGGCCATGCACCAGCCGGTTGTCGATTCGGACCCACTGCATGATCTTCCCCGGTCAGGATGTGCGACGCCTGAGCATTTGCCCGGCCACGACAATGCCTTTTCGCCCGGCTTCGCGAACGGTCTCGGCCAATTCGCCAAGGGTGGTGTAACGCGATTGCAATGCCTTGATGAGCATGGGCAGATTGACCCCGGCCACGACTTCGATGTCATGATCCTTGAGGAGCGAAAGCGAGAGTGTGGTTGGTGTGCCACCAAAGAGATCGGTGAGCACAAGAACGCCACTACCGCGATTCCCAGCAGCGACAGCAACCTTGATTTCACCTATAATCTCATCTCCTCCTGCATGTGGAGGCAGCGAAACGGAAGAAACATTGTCCTGGGGACCGAGAATGAGCTGCGCGGACTCACAAAGGTTCACGCCAAAGGAACCGTGAGTCACCAGGACTATCCCTATCTGCGGAGACGGTTGGGGGGGGCTTTCAGACATATCAGACCATCTCCACGTGACGATGTTCCAGAGTCACGGTGTAGTTAAGCTCCTTGAGCATTGCTGACATCAACTCAGAGACACAGACGGAACGGTGCCGTCCTCCGGTGCATCCGATGCCAATGGTGACGCGATAGCGACCTTCTTCAGTATACAATGGCAGAAGGTAACATAAAAAATCAAGGAACCGTTGTTTGAATTCCTTGCCAATTTCACTTTCAAGAACAAACTCGGCAATGGGTTTGTCCTTGCCGGACAACGGTCGCAATGCTTCATCAAAATAGGGATTGGGCAAAAAACGCATATCAAACAACAAATCGCAGTCAATGGGCACGCCATGCTTGAAACCAAACGAAACGATATGCACGCGTAGCGAACCGGAACTCTCACCAATGACCGCCCATTTTTCCTGCAAGGTCCGGCGCAGATCGTGGATGGAATACTCGGTTGTGTCGACCACCAATTCGGCATTGCGCCGAATAGGGGCAAGCAGTTGTTTCTCTTCCTCCAGAGCCTGACGCAACCCCCGGCTTTCGCTCTCAAGGGGGTGTGGTCTACGGGTGGTAGCATACCGCTTGACCAGGGTGTCGAGCCTACAGTCGAGGTAGACGGTCTGGACCGTGAAGCCCAAAGTCTTCATCTCGGCTACGGCCTCTTCCCACTCGACTGTGAAATCCAACTGCCGCAGGTCCATACCCAAGACGAGGCCTCGATGCTGGGCATCGCGACCGGAAAAAATGGTGACGAGTTTTGGGAGCATAGAAACGGGCAGACCATCTACACAGAAGTACCCAAGGTCCTCGAACACTTTCAAGGCCGTTGATTTCCCGCCACCGGACAAGCCGGTGACGACGATAACAGGAAATGGGCTTATCGGTTTCATGTCCTAGCGTCTCTTCGTTCTAGACACCCTGTACCAGTGACCACAGTTGCTCACCGTCCGGGGCCTCCAGGAATCCACTTCTAAAGTCGACATCCTTGAGCAGACGCGAGATATGCGCCAAAACACGCAGATGTTGTCCTGCCACCTGTTCTGGGGCCAGGACCAAAAAAAAGATATGGCAGAGTGCCTTGTCTAGGGCGTCAAAGTCGATACCCGTGGAACTCCGGCCGACCACCACGGCGATTTCGTCCAGGTTTTCAAGTTTACCGTGGGGGATGGCGATGCCATCCCCAATACCTGTGGTGCCGAGGTTTTCACGCTCAAGCAATACGCTGACAGCTAGATTGACGTCAAAATCATTGTCTTTTTCGCCCAGGGGGGCAACCAACTCCCGAAGGACCTCCGCCTTGGTGGCGGAGGTCAGTTCAGGGATGATACGGTCTCTGCCAAGATAATCACCAAGTCGCATAATTAGTTTCCAGGGTCGATGATGCCGTAATCGCCGCCCTTCATCCGATAGATGACGTTGACGGCTTCAGTTTCAGAATTTTGGAACACAAGAAACTCGTAGTCACGCGACTTGAGCTGCTCTGCGGCCTCTTCCACGCTCATGGGCTTGGCTTCATACTTGTCTGTTTCAACAATGGTCGGCACCGTGGTGTCCAGACCGAAGCTCATCACGTCCATGCGCACCTGCTGCTTCGCGCGGCGCTTGCGCGACTTGTTCTTGTCACGAATCTTGATCAACTGCGCCTGAATCTTGTCCAACACCATGTCAATGGTGGAATACATATCCGCAGACTCCTGAAAGGCCGAGATATGAATATTGTCTGCGGATAGAACAACTTCAGCCATCTGCCGGAACTTTTCCACCGAAAGGTTCACCTGGAGTTCGGGCTGATCCGAATCCTGGACATACTTTTCGATCTTGCTGAAACGCTTTTCAGCATGCTCCTTCAGATGCGGCGACGGATCGAAGTTCTTGAAGTTGAATGCGATGTTCATGAACAAACCTCCTGGTACGAGGGTTGACAGGCTCTATCAAAAAATCTGCTTTCGCTTGCTTGAAGAGGCGATATCCATGGCGGTGCGATACTTCGCAACAGTGCGCCTGGCGATATTCACTTCGAGCTCTTCCTTCAGCATGTCAGCGATAACCTCATCTGAAAGCGGTTTTTTGGGATTCTCTTCCCCGATGATTCGCTTGATGATAGCCTTGACGGATTCACTGCCCACCTGGGTGCCATCATCAAGCTCCAAGGAAGAGTTAAAGAAAAACTTGAGCTCATAGATGCCGTGAGGCGTCGAAACATACTTGTTCGTGGTGATGCGGCTTACCGTGGATTCATGCATGCTGATGTCTTCAGCTACTTCCTTGAGAATCAGCGGCTTGAGCTTGGTGACGCCATCCTCGAAAAATTCGCGCTGGAACCCGACGATGGACTCCATAACCTTGAACAGGGTCCGCTGGCGCTGATACAGGCTCTTCATCAGCCAGGTCGCAGCCCGCATCTTTTCCTGAAAATAATCCTTTTCCACGTCATTTCGAGCCTGCACGCCGTCAGTCAGATACTGGTTCATCTGCAAGCGGGGAATGCCATCGTCATTCAGGATGATAACGAAGTCATCGCCATATTTGTACACGAACACATCGGGGCTGACATAGTGCGGCTCGGAACTGGCAAAACTGGCGCCGGGCATAGGATCAAGCTTCTTGATGGCGTCAAGATATTCCTTGAGTTCATCCATGCTGATCTTGAACTTCCGGGCCAGGGGCTTGTAGCGACGCTTTTCGAGGTCTTCCAGATGTTCGGTAACCAGTGTGCGCATGATCGGGTCTTCGATGCCAAAGACATCCATCTGGACCAACAGGCACTCCTGCGGAGTACGCGCGGCCACGCCCACGGGATCGAGAAGCTGGATGCGACGGATCACGCTCTCGATGGCCTCGGGCGTTGCCTCAACAAGGGTGGCCAATTCATCCAAATCAGCCTGCAAATAGCCCAGCCCGTCAAGATTTCCAAGGATGACATCGCCGATGGCAACCTCCTCCTCGGTGAAGTCCGTCAAGCGCATCTGCCAACTGATGTGACCGGCAAGGGAGGGCTTGGAGGCAAGGCGTGCCTCAAAGGAAAGTCCCTCTTCAGGTATCTCGGTATCACGGAACTGTGACTGCTTGGAGGTGGAGGAAAACTCGCCCATGTAGTTTTCCCAGTCCGCGTCGCGAACAATCTCGGCATCCGAGGTCCCATCGCGGACAACGTCACCAGCCACATCGGCATCCGCGTTTTCCTGGGCTTCCCGAGTCTCATCCGAGGCAAGATTATCCTGCTCTTCGAGGAAGGGGTTTTCCAACAGTTCCACCTGAACTGCCTCGACAAGTTCGAGGCGGGAAAGCTGCAACAACTTGATTGCCTGTTGCAACTGTGGCGTCATAACCAGCTGCTGGCTCAGCTTGAGTTGTTGTCGAAGTTCAAGACCCATAGTAGTTTTCGTATTCCGCCCGGTTTCTGTGTCCGTTAGTTTCAATCAGCCAAAGAAGGCAAAAAATGATTCATTTGAAGATATGCACACT
>JAHJKV010000382.1 GCA_018822065.1 Pseudomonadota bacterium | reverse complement strand
CCCGTGGCCAGCATGGGGTCGAGGATGATGGCCATGCGCTCGTCGATGTTTTTGGCGAGCTTCACGTAATATTGCACTGGCTGGAGGGTTTCCTCGTTCCGGTAGAAGCCGACCACGCTTACCTTGGCGCCGGGGATCATGTCGAAGACGCCATCCATCATGCCCAGACCCGCTCGAAGGATGGGCACCACGGTGATCATCTTGCCCTTGATGCATTCCACTTCCACCTCGCCGGCCCAGCCCTTGATGGTGGTTCGCTCCGTGCGCAGGTCCTTGGTGGCTTCATAGGTCAGAAGCCGCGAAATCTCGGTTGCCAGGGCCCGGAAACGGCTGGTGGAGATATCATCTGTTCTCAACAGGCCGATTTTATGTCGGATCAAAGGGTGATCTACGAGGTGAACTGCCACGTTATCCTCTCTTTTCAGTCGGTTGCGTTTTTGCCAGTGCCATATAAACTTTCTAGTTCTACGGGGGAAAACAAGGTGGGGTCAACCCCCTTTGGCAAGTAAGTTTATCCTCTCCCCCAAAGCGGTTTCGTTTCCTGAGGTTTGAGCGTATACACAGCCCATGAACAGCGAAAAAATGAAATGGGAGCGCAGGGTCGAGGCTACGGACTCGGGAATGCGACTGGATGCCTTCTGGGCACGGGAGTTGGACGAGATCGGCGTGTCGCGCGGCAAGGTCCAGGAATGGATCAAGGCGGGCGGGGCGAGCGTGGATATGCTCCTGGTGACGAAAGCAAAATATAAGATCGGGGTCGGTGAGGTGTTGAACTTGAAGGGCGAGGTGGCCTCCTGCACCGTTAACCCCGAGGATCTTCCCCTGGACATCCTTTTCGAGGACGAACATATCGCGGTCGTGTGCAAGCCTGCCGGGTTGACCACCCACCCGGCACCGAGTCAGACTGAGGGCACCCTGGTCAACAGGCTTTTGGCCCGCTACCCCGAGATATGCGCCATGGACCCGGTTCGTCCCGGCATTGTCCACCGGCTGGACAAGGATACCTCCGGGGTCATGGTCGTAGCCCGGACCGAGAAGGCCCGGCTCAAACTGGCCGAAGACTTTGCCGAGCGCCGGGTGGACAAGCTCTACCTGGCCCTGGCTCATGGCGTTCCCCGGGACACCGATACCGACATCAACCTGCCCCTGGGCCGCCACCCGCGCATGAAGACCCGCATGGCTGTGGTGGAGAAGGGTGGACGTCCGGCCAAGACCAAGGTCAAGGTCCTTTGGCACGACCGGGAGCGGACCATGAGCTTTCTGGCCGTGCGCATCCTCACGGGGCGCACCCATCAGGTGCGCGTCCATCTCGCCTCCCTGGACCATGCCCTGCTCGGCGACGTGAACTACGGTCCTCGCAAGCACGGGGCATGGCAGCGCGAGGGCGGTCCCGCGGCAGATCTCTGCGTGCGCCAGATGCTCCATGCCTATTGCCTGAGCTTCGACCATCCGGAGACAGGTGAGCGGCTGACCTTTTTCCAGTCCCCGCCCGAGGACTTCATGCACCTGCTCTTTGCCTGCGACACCCACTCCCAGCGCGTGGGCATCACTGGCGCGGCTGGCTCGGGCAAGTCTTCCCTGCTTCGGGCCCTGGCTGCCCAGGGCGCCCCGACCTTCAGCGCTGACATCTGCGTGGCCGAACTCTACGCCCCTGGTGGCGACGGTTCCGAGATGATCGCCTCCCGCTTCGGGGGCCGCTACACCTCCCCGGAGGGTGGGGTGGACAAGGTCGCCCTGTTCGAGGCCATGCGCGATTCCGACGGCGTCCGTCGCGAGATCATGGACGTCATCCACCCCATCGTTCGCCACCGCATGCAGGCATTCTTTCTCGAACACCGGGACGCGCCCGCCTCCTTTGCCGAGATTCCGTTGCTTCTGGAGTCCGGCTGGCAAGAGGAGGACCCCCTGGACCTGCTGGTCGGCGTGGATTGTCCCGAGGCACGACGCACGGGCGAATTGCGTAAGTTGCGGGGGCTCGACCCCGAGGCCCTGGCTCTGTTCGACTCCTGGCAATGGCCGGCGGAAAAGAAGATAGCGGCCTGCGACGTGGTGGTGACCAACAACGGCACCTTGGCCGACCTGGAAACCGAGGCCCGTATGCTCCTGGAGCGCACCCAGGCCATGCACCGTGAACGCACCGCAGAATTTGAGGCCTACGTGGAGGACATCCTCTCCACCCTGGCCACGGCACCGACGGCATGATCCCGCTCTACGACAACGTCCCCAGAGTGCATCCCCCCCTCGTGGTGCTGGGCATCATCGGCCTCAATGCCCTGGTCTTTCTCTCCACGATTTCCCTGGCCCCCCAGGCGCTGATGGACCTTCATTTCGAGTGGGGCCTGGTCCCGGCCCGGTTGATGCACCCGGTCTGGGCCAGCCATGTGGGCTACACCGGCACTGGCCTGCCGCAGCTCGTGAGCTACATGTTCCTGCACGGGGGCTGGCTGCATGTGATCATGAATATGTGGATGCTCTGGATCTTCGCGGACAACATCGAGGACGTCACCGGCCATCGCAGATTCGTTTTTTTCTACCTTGTCTGCGGCCTCATCGCCGTTCTCATGCACATGGCCTTCAACGCCGACAGCACCATCCCGATCATCGGTGCCTCCGGGGCCGTAGCCGGGGTCATGGGTGCCTATTTTGTGCTCTATCCCCAGGGTCGGGTGGCCACCCTGATCCTTTTTTTCGTGATGGATGTGCCCGCCACGGTATTCCTCGGCATCTGGTTCGTGGTCCAGGTTGTCTCTGGCCTGCTGGAGTCCTCGGCCGCGGTGGCAGGCATTGCCTGGTGGGCCCATGTGGGCGGCTTCCTCTCCGGCATGGCTCTCATCCGCTTTTTTGTCCAGAAGGACCGTTGCTATTATTGCTACAACCCCGAGAAGAAACACTACGACCGCAATGAATGACCGGCGAGAGGCACCAGGTCATGTGCCTCCCCTTGACGATTCCTTGATGGTTCTTACTCTGGAAACCTGCTAGATTTTGATAACGTCGCTGTGAACCAACGGGAGTTGAGACGAACGTGGACTACAAGGACTATTACAAAATTCTGGGTGTGCCAAAGACCGCCACCAAGGAGGAAATCTCCAAGGCGTTCAAGAAATTGGCACGGAAATACCACCCTGATCTCAATCCGGGTGATGCCCAGGCCGAGACCAAGTTCAAGGAGATGAACGAGGCCAACGAGGTGCTGAAGGATCCGGAAAAACGCAAACTCTACGACCAACTCGGCCCCAACTGGGAGCAATACCAGCAAGGGGGCGGTGGCGGCGGTTTCCGGCCACCTCCGGGCTACGAGAACATGCGCTTCAACTTCGGCGGTGGCGCTGGAGGAGAAGGCTTCTCCGATTTCTTCGAGACCATTTTCGGCGGCGCAGGCGGTGGATTTTCCTCCGGCAGCGGCCCCGGCTTCGGCGGCGACCGGTTTGCCAGGCGACCCCGGCGTGGTTCCGACTCCGAGGCGCTTTACGAACTCTCCCTGGAAGAGGCCTACCGGGGCGGCACCAAGTCCGTGACCCTGCAGGAGCAGACCACTGGCGCTGGCGGTGTGCCCCGCGTGGAGACCAAGACCCTGGACGTCAAGGTGCCCGCAGGCATCAAGGACGGCCAGCGAATCCGGCTCTCCGGCCAGGGAAATCCTGGTTCTCACGGCGGCGGCGCGGGCGATCTCTATCTGCGCATCAAGATCCGCCAGCACCATATGTACAAGATTCAGGACAACAACGTGATCCTCGACCTGCCCCTGGCCCCCTGGGAAGCCACCCTGGGTGCCACTGTGCGCGTCTCCACCCTGGACGGACCCGTTGAGATGAATATTCCAGCGGGCATCGCCTCGGGCAAGAAGCTGCGCATCGCCGGCAAGGGCCTGGGCAGCGGGAGCAAGAAGGGTGACCAGTTTGTGCGCCTGATGGTCAAGGTTCCGGAACAACTGAGCGAGGAAGAGCGCGAGCTGTGGGAAAAGCTGGCAGCGGTGTCCACGTTCAAGCCGCGTGAATACTGAGAGGAGAGCCGATGAGTACCAGGAAGCTCAAACAGATTTTGCTGAAGCTGCCGGACCTGAACCT
>JAHJKV010000381.1 GCA_018822065.1 Pseudomonadota bacterium | reverse complement strand
TGACCCTGAAACCGCGGACGTGCTCCTGCCCCTCCCGGGGCTCGACCTGTCGGTGTTCAAGGTTCTGAATCTCTATTGCATCACCAAGCGTAGCGATGCCTGTGACGTGGTTGTGGATGGGTATTCGCTGAAGCGCAACATCTCCACCCGCGTCTCCCACAACTACCTCATCCATATTGATGGCTATGCGCTCAAGCATCATGATTTGAAAGCTTATTTTGAGAACAAGGTCAGCCCCCTGGACCGGACTGTCCACGTGGCCCAGGCCGACCTTGTGCCCTTTTATTCCGACGAACCCACCCAGAGCGATGTGGCCCGGCTGGTGTTCAAGGGGTCGCGAATCTCCATCGTTCCCGAGGGCGAGGGGACGCTGATCAACGTCAACGAACGGTTGATCTTTGCCGACACGGCAGTGAACCTGGATGATTCCATCTACGTCAACGGCTACCGTCTGAATCTCCGGGAACTCTTCTATGATCTGAACAGTCGCCGCGAACTGACCCTTTCCGCCACCAAAACCGAGTACCTGATCTCCAACTCCCTGCGCAGTGACGTCCACGTGCGCGACGAACTTGACGTGCGCTGGATGGCGCGGCTGGTCATTGATTCCGGAAAAATGCGCTACCTCTTCGATCCCGGCGACTGTCCCTACCAAGTGCATTTGAACGAACGGCCTGTTGCAAACCAGGTGGAGGTGCGTCACGGCGACACGCTCCATCTGCATGCCACCTACCTGACCCTGGACCTGGACGCGGGAACCCTCAAGAAGTCGGTGTTCAGTTTCAACAAGCTGGTTGCAGACTCCATCCGCTACAGCTTTGACGACGGCACCCTGGCCCTGGATGACGTCACCTTTGACGTGGACTACGGCGAACTGGTGGCCGTGATCGGGCCGTCGGGGTCAGGCAAGTCCACCCTGCTCCGGGTCATGAGCGGCGTGAGTCGGCCCGACAGCGGCACCCTGACCCTGGATCAATACGACCTGCATCGCGACTACCACAAGATCAAGAATCACCTGGCCTATGTTCCCCAGGACGACATGCTTCTGGCGAACCTCACGGTCTATGAAAACTTGTATTATTACGCCAAACTTCGCTTCCCGGACCGGGGCGAGGAGGAACTCGACGCCAAGATCGTGATGGTCCTGACCGACATCGGGCTTACGGACCAGAGAGACTCCCGCGTGGGCGACATCACCGACAAGGTGCTCTCCGGCGGCGAGCGAAAGCGGCTGAATATCGGCCTGGAGCTTTTGGCCGACGCCGATGTCTACCTGCTGGACGAACCGACCTCTGGGCTCTCCTCCAAGGACTCGGAAAAGCTGGTGGAGCTTTTGACCAACATCACCCTGCGGGGCAAGATCGTCATCGCCGTGATCCACCAGCCCGGTTCCCGCATCTACAAGATGTTCAACAAGGTGATCTTGCTCGACCGGGGAGGAAAACTGGCCTTTTACGGCACGGCCTACGCCGCGCTGCACTATTTCCGCAGCCATCTGGAGAAGCATACCGCCAAGGGAGAGAAAGAGATCGAATGTCCCCTTTGCAAGACCGTGCAGCCAGGCATTCTCCTCGACAGCCTGGAGGAGTCCCTGCGGGACATCGACGGAACCGTGCTCGGCCAGCGGCTCTATTCGCCCGAGCACTGGCAACTGGAGTTTCAGAACCGGGCCGTGTCCACCTGGTTTTCCTCCATCCAACTGCCCCAGACGGATGTGCTGCCGCCCACGTCGAAGATCGGCCTCCGGGAGCGTTTCGTGCAGTTTGCCACGCTCTTCTCACGCGCCTACAAGAGCAAGATACGCGATCGTTCCAATCTGCTCATCACCTTCCTTGAGGCCCCGCTCCTGGGTGCCGGGGTCGGTTTCATCCTGCGCTACACACCGGCAGACACCTATTCCCTGTATACCAACGACCTGTTCAACATATTTCTCTTCGTAGCGGTCATCGTCACCGTGTTCCTGTCCATGACCAGTTCGGTGGTGGAAATCATCTCCGACTCGGCCCTGTTCATGCGTGAGCGCATGCTGAACATGACCAACCGCACCTATCTGGCCTCCAAGGTTCTGGTGCTCATGCCCTTTGCTCTGGCCCAGAACATCCTGTTCGTGCTGCTCGGTTTCGCCTTCATGGAGGTGCGAGAGCTCTATGTGCAGCACATAGCCTACCTTACGGTGCTCTCCTATGCGGGCATCTCGGCGGCGCTCTTTCTCTCCTCCCTGCCAGGTCTCTCGGCCAGGGCGGCCCAAAACCTGGTCCCGCTGGTACTGGTGCCCCAGATCATCCTTGGCGGAGCCCTCATCGCCTATGAGAAGATGAACAAAAGCCTGACCATCGTGGAGAACAATCCGATTCCGGAAATCTGTCAGTTCATGCCCTCGCGCTGGGCCTACGAGGGCATCCTGGTCATGCAGGAGACGCAGTCCAGCTATCATGAGCGGTTTTCCATCCTCTCGGATGAGCTGAAGGCCTTCAAGCGATCCCTGCGCGATGAAGAGGATCCGGTTGCCATAAAATCGATGGAAGACAGACGTTTCAAGATGGAGGAGCGGCTGGAGGAGTTCCGGGACGTGAACATGCACGCCTACGGAAACAAAAGTGTACACGATGCGGTGATGCTGGGACAAAAGCGATATGAGGAACTGGTGTCGAAGCAGCAGGACCTGGACCCGAACCAGGTGGAGGGACTTGTGGAGGGAGCGGCAGCGGATCTGCGCATCGGCTACCCGCTCTTTGTCCGCGAAAAGATGTTCCCCGGCAAGATTGCCGTGTCCACTGCCCTGTATAATGCGGTTGTTCTGTTGCTCATGGGGGTGATAATGAACGTGCTCACCCTGGGGATGCTCAAATACCGGGACGACGTGGTCAGCTTCATGCGCCGGACCCTCCGCCGGACGGCCAAGCGGTTGCCGAAGATGCGAAAATAAAAGGAGCCTATGTGAAGATCACCCTGACTTACATCCATCACAATTGTTTTGTGTTGGAGTGTAGCCAGCGAGCCTTCCTCTTCGACTATCCCGGCCCGGCCCACTTGGTGGAGGGGGCCGAAGCGGCCATGACCCGTGCCATCAGCGGCAAGAGCCTGTTCATTTTTTCCTCTCACAGCCACGCGGACCATTTTCATCCCGACATGCAGGAACTCTGCTCCCCGGCGGCGCGAACCTGGTTCGTACTCTCCGACGACATCCTGGACATGTTCCCCGAGGCCGTTCCCAGGGGATCGCTCATCGTGGAACCTGAGGAATCCTACGAGTTTATGGGGTTGACCATAGACACGCTCATGAGTAACGACCTCGGCGTCGCCTTTCTCATCCGGCTGGGCGATCTGATCATCTACTACGGCGGCGATCTGGCCAATTGGAACTGGGACTCGGACCCGGTCAAGCAGCGCCGTTTCACCCAGAACTTTTTCTCCGCCGCCCTCAGGCGGATCAGCACCCACGCTGTGGATGTGGCCTTCTCCAATGCGGACAAGCGGCTCCGGAGTCAGTGTGGGGCCGAGGAGTTTGTTCGGACCATCCGGCCCAAGGTCTTCGTTCCCATGCACACCTTTGGTCACCTGGACTGGCTTGAGGGCCTGATTGCCCCGACCGAGGAGAGCGGGTCCAAGCTGTTCACATACGCGAAACCGGGAGACACGGTCGAATTCGAGGTGTGAAGCGCTCACGTGCCGAAGGCCGGAGGTGATTCGAGGGCAGTTTTTCAGCTCTGCAACGTCATTTGGGCCAGGATGTCGGACAATTCACCCATGTCCATGGGCTTTTTCAGGTAGCCATCCAACCCCATGTTGAGAAAGCGTTCCCGATCGCCGGTCTGGCCGAAGGCGGTCAGGGCCACGATGGGGATTTGGCTGGCCTTGCCGGGGAGCGCCCGGATCAGGCGGGTGGCATCCGGTCCGTCCATGACCGGCATCTGCATGTCCATGAGCACCACGTCGAAATCGCCTGTCGCCACTGCCTGGACAGCCTGTTCACCGTTTTCGACGCTGGTGGGGGTGTGTCCCAGTCGCTCGAGGAACCTTTCTGCTGTAATCCGGTTCACCCTGTCATCTTCTGCCACAAGGACTCGCAATGCCGACTGGGGGCGAGCGCAGGCCTTGGCGGGGTTCTCCATGACGGTGTCTGTCGTTTTGAGGCGGAGGGTGAAGTAGAAGGTGGAGCCTTGCCCCAGCGAACTGTCCAGGCACAGGGACCCTCCCATGAGCGTTACCAGACGCCGGACAATTCCAAGTCCCAGCCCTGAGCCCTGGAATCGGCGGGTGAAGGAGCCGTCCACCTGGGTGAACAGCTCGAAAATGTCAGTCTGACGGTCATCGGGAATGCCGATGCCCGTATCCGAAACAACGAACAGCACCTGGAGCATTTCCGGATCAGGCTGGATGGGCAGGGCTTGAAACGAAAGGTGGATGGTGCCCTTGAAGGTGAATTTAAGGGCGTTGCCCACCAGGTTGAAGAGTATCTGCCGCAGGCGGCTTTCGTCACCCCACAGGATTTCCGGCAGTGCCGGGTCCAGGGTGTGGGTGAGCGTCAGGTTGCGCTCCATGGTTTCCAGCTCAAAGGCCCGGACCGTGGAGGCGATGATGTCCTTCGGGGAGAAGGGCTCTCCCCGCAACGTGACCGCGCCGGCCTCGATACTGGAGAGACTCAGGACATCCTCAAGGATGGTCAGAAGCGCCCGGGCCGAGCTCAGGGCGATGTCGATATATTCATCGCGCAAGTCAATGTCCTCAAGCCCACGGATAAGTTGCAGCATGCCGAGCACTCCATTGAGGGGCGTGCGTATTTCATGGCTCATATTGGCCAGAAATTCGCTCTTGGCCCGACTGGACTCTTCAGCGGCCTCCTTGGCCCGGAGGATCGCTTCCTCCTGGCGCTTTCTTTCCGTGATGTCCATGGCCACCTGGAGTCGCACCATGGAGCCGTCCACCCAGCGGATGGCCCGATCCTGGTTCAGGAGGTAGCGCCCGGTCAGTGGATTGCTATCTTCCCAGACATAGACGCCTGTGGGGTTGCCATGTTCGTCCAGCAGCCGACTGTTGGAGCAGTCCTCACAGGGTTCGTCTTTGTTTCTGAACACCTTGTGGCAGAGTTTGCCTGAAGCGTCGCCGCCAAAGCTATCGCTCAGGGTTTTGTTCATGAACAGGATTTCGTAGGTCTCAATGTCCGAAACATAGATGCCGGTGTCCATGGACCCAAGCACGGTGAGGAAACTCTCGTACGTCTCAATGAGCATGTCCTCGGCCCGCTTGCGCCTGGAAATGTCATCAATGATCCAGAGGACGCCTTTGCTCAGGTCGGGCGGAGACTGCGTGTCCATGGCCTTGCCCGAGAGCAGACACCAGACCGGGGAGCCATCCTTTCTTCGAAGCTGATATTCCACGTGAATCTGTTCGCCGTGACGCAGACCTTCATAGTATTTCTCCCCGAACGCATTGAAATTGTCCTCGGAGATGTGGAGGGAGCGCATGGAGATGCCTTCCATCTCGGCGGGGTTGTCGTATTCGAAAATTTCCGCCAACCGCTGATTTCCTCGGGAAAGGATATGGTAGTCGCGGATGAGCATGATGCCCACCTGGCTGTTTTCAAAAATGGCTTCCAGTTCGGTTAGGGTGGCCTGGAGAGCCTCTTCTGCCTGGATGCGTGTGGTCACCTCGGTGGAAAATCCTTCAAAATGGGAGATGTGTCCCTTTTTGTCCAGCACGGAGCGCAGGTTCAGCGAGGTCCATATAATGGCGCCATTCTTCGTGCGCCGCGGGCTGATGTAGTTTCGGACCTCGCCGTCGCGGGCGAGCAGGTCGAGCATTGTCTGGCGGTGTTGGGGGGTCACGTTCAACTGGGAGGCGATATCCGTGATGGATCGTATCATGTCTTCGGGGCTGTCGTAGCCGTATGTCCTGGCCATGGACG
>JAHJKV010000380.1 GCA_018822065.1 Pseudomonadota bacterium | reverse complement strand
TCCACGAGAGACCAATACGCAACAGCACTGGCCAACGAAAAGGCCAATCTGGACGCCTTGCGCCAAGCCGCCGACGCTTGGTATGCTCGGCTGAGCGATCTGATGGATGAACTGAATCAGCAGAAAAACTCGGGCAACTAGCTCCGGCAGGCAGATTTGAGTTTGACAGGACCAGGGAGCCCGAAGGCTCCCTGGTTTTTGCTATTTATCCCCGAAACACCCGCACGCCCTGGGCCGTGTCTTCCACCCGGTAGCCCTGGGTGGCGATCTGGTCGCGGAGGGAGTCTGAGGCCTGGAAATCCTTGGCGTCACGGGCCTGGGTGCGTTTGGCGACCAGGGTGCGGACCTCTTCGGGGAGGTCCGTCAGGGGAAGGGGGAGCTGGGTCTCGTCGAGGACGCAGAGGACGCCATCCACCTTGCGCAGTTCTCGGAGGCAATGCCGGGCCGCGGCGCTGGTGAGCCTGCCTGCGGCTTCCATCAACTTTATTTCCTTGGTAAACTTGAACAATACCGGCCAGAACTGATGCAGGGAGAGGTCAGCTTCCATGGCCGCGGCAAACCCGGCACGCAGGTCGTAGACCGCCTGTTCCGCCTCGGCAGGAACGCTCTCGCCCTCCTTCTTGCGACCCTGGGCCAGGACCAGTGCCCCGGCAGCCTCCTGGACCCGGCTCCAGTTCTTCACCCACATGGCCAGGGCCTCGTCCGTGGCGGCCAGGGGTTTGCGGTAGGTGCCGGACAAAAGCCACATGCGCAGGGCCCGCAGGTTGCCCGCCTTGGCCAGCAATTCCTCCAGCCCCACGCCCTCGTCCTCGCCCACTTGCAAGTCCATCATCCAGACCTGGGGCTCCTTGCCCGCCACGGCGAACAGGGCGCGCAGGTTTTCCATGTGCGGGAAGCGGTGGGCGTCGGACACCAGGCAGACATCGATCTTGTCGAGGCTGGCGGCACCGGCGGCGGCGATCTGGAGGAACCAGCTCGGCCGCACGTTGCCCCACTCGGTTTCCAGCACCTCGCCGTCCTTCAGGTCCTGCAAACTGGCCCGCTTGAGCAGGGTGAAATCCTTGGGGTTGTCCTTGACATAGGCGTCGAGATCCACGGTCCGGCCCGCGCTGACCTTGTCCATATCCATGCTGGCCATGGTACCGTAGCGTTTGTCACGCGCCACGTCGAAATAGACGCTGCGAAGCTTCTCGTAGGCCAGGCCCTTGCCCATGAGCTTCCGGGGTAGCTCCACGCAGAGGCCGCCACCGGACGAGGCCGTGACAAAGATCGTCGCAGGCCGCACGCCGAGCCGCCCGGCCAGTTCGCCCAGGGCAGCCACCCGATTCGCCGCAAAGTCGGCCCCTTTGAGCCCGGCCTTGCGCGCGGCCTTAAGGGCTCGGTCGTCCATGTCCGCCAGACCTACGGCCACGTTCACGGTGCATCCGTTCGCCTCCAGGAACCTCGCCAGCACGTCCGCCAGCACCATGCGCTTCCAGGCATCCGGATCATCGAGGTTGTCCAGGCTGGGGCCGATGGTGAAAATGCACCGGGGCTGATCAAAGGCCAGGGTCTTGAGCCCGCCGCTGTCCATGGACCAGAGCTTCACGCCCAGGTCGGACTTGGGCGCAAAGAGCGGGGTGGAAAGATAGCGTTCGCCGGAGTCCGGGAAGATGGTCACCACCGTACCGGACTGCCCGGCCTCGGCCAGTTGCTGAGCCACCTTGAGAGCGCCGCCCAGGGCCGCACCGGAACTCATGCCCGCAAAGATGCCCTCTTCCCGGGCCAGACGGCGGACCAGCTCGAAGGCGGACTCGTCGTCCACGTGGATGACCTCGTCCGGGACGCTGCGATCCCAGATGCCCGGCGGGTAGGATTCAAGCATGTTCTTCAGCCCCTGAAGCTTGTGGCCCGCGTAGGGTTCGACGGCCAACACCTTCACGGTGTCGCTCTCCTTGCGCATGCGCTTGGTGATGCCCATGCAGGTGCCGGTGGTGCCCAGGGTGACCACCACATGGGTGACTGTGCCGTCTGTCTGGTCCCAGATTTCCTTACCCGTGCCCTTATAGTGGGCGTCGATGGAAGCGGGATTGTTGAACTGGTCCATGAGCACATATTTTTCCGGCTCTTCGCGGTACATGCGGTAGGCCAGCTCAATGGCTCCGTCCGTGGAGAGATGACCCGGCGTAAGCATGATCCCGGCACCGTAGGCGCGCATGATCATCTTGCGCTCCTCGCTGGCCCGTTCGCTCATGAGCAGGATGATGTAGTAGCCCTTGATGGCAGCCACCATGGCCAGGCCGATGCCTGTGTTACCGCTGGTAGCCTCGATGATGGTCTTGTCGGGAGTCAGCTCGCCCGAAGCCTCGGCTGCCTCGATCATGGACAGGGCCACGCGGTCCTTGATGGACCCGCCCGGATTCACACACTCGATCTTCGCCAGGATTTTGACGTCCGGGGCAAAGGGGTTGAGTCGTGTGATCTCCACCAGGGGAGTGTTTCCGATACGGCTGAGCACATCCTTGAAAATCATTGCTATTCCTTGCTTATCCGCCTGATGGCGAGTGCGTCCCACAGCCCGGTGTTTTACGGGAAAATGGTCCGCCGCGCAAGTATGGCACGACCTCTGCAAACCTCATTGCGTACAACCCTTGCAAGGACGGATTTATGACCAAACTGCCCCATCTCGAAACCAATCTGGAAGCCATGCGCACCCTCGGTCACCCCGTGGTCGGCTGGCTGGATGCACAACACGTGAACCTCGACGAGGTTCAGCGACGCATCGTGACCAACAAGGGAGGCCTGCTCGACTGGGCCAAGGAGGACGGCCAGCCGCTGTTCGCCTCCATGCCGCCGGGCATCCTCTACAAGAATTGGACACCCGAGGACCGAGTCGCCACCTCGGCCACCTTCATCGTCGGCTCCAATCTCGGCTACGGCGTCAACCATGTGGTGGCGGCCACCCCGTTGAGCCACAAGGTCCTGGTGCTCGAACCGGACCCGGTGGTGCTGACCGCCTGCCTGGGCCAGACCGACTACCGGGATGTGCTGGAAGCCCGGAAGCTCCTGTTCATCCCGCCAGACACGGACTATGTCCACGCCCTGGTTCAGAATCTGGACCTCCAGTTCGTCTACGGCAACGTGTTCCTGCGCGGGGACATGCCCTC
>JAHJKV010000379.1 GCA_018822065.1 Pseudomonadota bacterium | reverse complement strand
TCAACTCTGGAGCAAGGCAATGCGCCTTGATCATTTCTCCAGCTTCGCCTCGCAACTTGCCGCCAACCAGAAGTCCCAAAAAATCGGAAATCAGCTGCCTGCGGCAATTTTGTATGCGACGGGATAGCCAAACGCGAGAGGCAAGACTATTGATATAGTCTTGCCTGTGAGTTATATTGTAGGCAACAAATGGAGGTGCAAAATGGCACTGAAAAAAGTTGTTCCTTATCTTAAGACAGTTGCTCAAGAATGGGATTTGAGAAAAGACAATTATGATTTTTCAAAAACAACTCAAGGGCCACAGTCCTTTTTAAACAAGGAGGAAATTGGTCTTTGGGTTAAGAGAGTGTTGGAAAAAGCGGAAGCTTTAGAGGAAATGGAAACTTCGGAAGAAGCTGCGAGGGCGATGAACTATGCTCTGCATTTTCATGCGTTTAACGCTCGAGAAAGCATGAAGTCGGCTGATAGTAGTGATATAAATGGGTTGAAAGTTTTCCTGGAGCATTGGGCGTATGTGGATCACCTCTTGATTGAGTGTGAAAGGAAAATGATGGAAGATGAAGAGAGCATTGCTGCTGTTACTGCTGGCTTTCGTTCAAGTGTAGCGAGTATTATGGGAGAAATAGCAAAAGAAAGAGAGACGATTCTTGAAAAAATTGAGCAAGAGGGAAGAAGTATCTCAGACACTCATGAGATTGTTGGTGACTTGGTAGATAAAGCAAGAATAGCTGTTGCAGATTTAGAAAGAGTGTCATTGACCGGTGATTTCGCGACCAGTGCTAAATGGCACGGGCGGTTCAAGTGGGGGTGGCTTGGGGGATTTGTTGTTGTGTTAGGGGCAATAGGTTGTGTCTTGTTTATAGATGAACTGGTTGGAGATTATGGCTTGGATGTTTCGGGGTATCTAAAGGACATTACACCCAAAGAGGAAGGACTAAATATTTTCCTTCAAGCTTTTATTTTTAGATTTATCGGTCGATTGCCTTTTGTGTTCCCGCTTGTGTGGTTGACTTGGTTTTGTGCTGTCCAATTTGGAAATTCGATGAGATTGCATGAAAGCTACTCGTTTAAGCATAAACTTCTTTCATTTTTTGAGAAGTACAAAGCAAAAGTTGAAAAAATCGATCAGGGCAAGCCGGACAGCCATGCAACTGAAGTGTTAACGTCATGCTTCCTGGCGGTTATGAGTGAAGATCCTATTAGATCTTTAGGAAAGCCCTCGAAAGAGGTTTCTGTTTTTCAAAATGCCATGGAGAGATTGGCTTGTCGGGTTTCCAGCTTTCCGACAACTGGTTCCGACCCGAGGTAATAGTATAGAATAGTTTTAAGGCCGCCCCTCATTTGAAGGGCGGCCTTTGTGTTGTCGGTTGTGTCTCCGGCTACCAGGGCAGGAGTGGGGCGTTCATCAGGCCTCCGATGAGCAGGTACATGCCCAGGGCCACGGCGGTCAGGCCGAGGAGGTAGGAGAGGGCGGTCAGTGGCTTGGAGGGGCTCTCCACCAGACGGTCCTTGAGTTCTCCGGTCTGCTCCAGACGTTCCACCCAGTCCGGCCGCTCGGCCTTCACGGTCTCCAGGTCCACATGTCCGCCCCACATGGCCTGATCCATGGGGAAGGAGTCCCGGCGCAGGATGACCACGCCGAAGTGGACGATGAAGATGTAGCCCATGGCCAGGATGGCCTCCAACCTATGCGCCCACAGGGCCACATTCAGGTCTGAGCCGTCCAGGTACCGGGAGGTCTCCACCGGGTCGTAGAGCATGAGCCCCGTGCGTCCCAGGAGCACCATGCCCCAAAACACCGCCCAGTAGTCGAACTTTTCCCAATAGCCCCAGCGACCGAATCTCGGGTGCTTGCCGCCGACCATCCAGCGCAGGTGCGCGAAGAAATCCTTCGCGTCCCGCAGGTTCGGGACCATGGAATCGTGGCTGTTGATCTTTTTGGCGAAGATCAAAAACAGCGCATAGACCACATGGCAGGCAAAGAGGACGATCATGGCCAGGCCCACTGCTTTGTGTACGGCCAGGCAGTTTTCCATTCCGCCCACCAGGGAGGCCAGGCCTCGCCCGAAGAAGGTGGTGGAATACATCCGAGCCATGCCGGTCACCGCCTGGGTCAGGAATGTGGCGATGAGCAGCAGGTGGAAGGTCTTCTGAATCGGGGTGAATCTGCGTATCTTCATGCCTCACCCCCGTGCTCGCGTCTTCTCGTGATCAGTTCTCGAATGATCCACAGGCCCGTGTGCACCAGGAAGAAGGCCAGGGTGCCCACTACCAATAGGGTCATGGCCCAGGTGGAGTAGTAGAGCTTGGGGAAAGTGGTCCTGGTTTCCAGGGCCAGCGGGTTTGGCTCATGCACCAGATATCTGGCAAAGGAGGCTCCCGCGCCTTCGTGGCATTTGGCACAGACATAGGCATGTCTGCGGATAGGGTTCATGGGCGAATAGTAGTGGCCGATGCTGGAGATGGGTTCACCTCCGTGGCACTGGCGGCAACTGATGTTCGCCCGAAGCGAGTGTGTGTTTTTTTCCAGGCCGGGATGGCAGGCCCGATCAGTGCACGTGCGTTCGAAGTAGAACGGTATGTTCCAATGCGAATCCGCCAGCATGCGCCGGTTCATCACCATGGAGATCGGAAGAGACACGTCTGAAC
>JAHJKV010000378.1 GCA_018822065.1 Pseudomonadota bacterium | reverse complement strand
GCCTTGGGGGTGCTTTTTTTCATGCCTTTTCCTCGCCGGGGATGGACTGGGCAGCAAGCCAGTTGATGATCCGCTCGGCGCAGGCCTCAACGCTCAGCTCGTCCGTGCGCACGGTGAAGTCCGCAGCAGCCTCGTACAGAGGGAGACGCTCCCGGTAGAGTTCTTCATGGCTTTTGTCGCCGATGCATAATGCTCGCCCGGAAGCATCGCCGACCCGGCGGATAAAAGTCTCGAGGTTCAAATGCAAGTGGATGATCGGTCCGAAGGACTTCAGGCGGCGCACGGCCTGGGGGGAGTACACCACGGACCCGCCCGTGGCGATGATGGTCCGGTTGAACATCAGGTGGGCGACCAGATGTTCCTCAATGTGCAGGAAGGTATCCAGCCCAAGCTCATCCAGGAGAGATTGCAAGGGCAGACCGTAGTAAGCCTCCAGCAGCCGATCGGTATCCACCTGGGCCCAGCCGAGCCGGTTTGCGATGAGCTTGCCCAGGGTGGTTTTTCCAGCCCCGGCAATGCCGATCAGGGTGACGCAGGGCTCCTCGCTCATCCGTTCGATGCGCGGTATCTTCATGCCCTCGGTGGGAGTGGTGCTCATGCCTCGACCAAACAGACCTTGTCCTCGTCGTCACGTTCGGTGACCAGCACGTTCACGTGTTCGTCCGGGGAGGTTGTCACCTTCTTGCCCACGTATTCCGCTTGGATGGGCAGTTCGCGGTTGCCTCGGTCGATGAGCACCAGGAGTTCCACGCGGGTGGGGCGGCCATAGTCCAAGATTGCTTCGAGGGCGGCGCGGGTGGTGCGGCCCGAGTAGAGCACATCGTCCACCAACAGGATGGAGGTGCCTTCGATGTCGAAAGGAATTTCGGTGCAGTTGATGGATGGCTGGATATTCAGAGTGGTCCAGTCGTCCCGGTAGAGATTGATGTCGAGCTTGCCCAGGGGAACACGACGGCCAAGTTGTTCGTCCAGGAGCAGTTTCAGCCGGTCTGCCAGGTCCGCTCCTCGCCGCTGCACACCGATGATCACTAGGCTCGGATCATCGCCGCGGCGTTCGGCCACTTCGGAGGCCAGCCGGGCCAGGGTGCGCTTCATATCCGTCTTGTTCAGGATGAGCCCGCATTCTTTCATGATGCTCTCCAAGCGGTTATTGAATCTTGACCAGGGCCTGGCGGCAAAATGCCACGGCCTCGGCGTTGATATCAGTGTTTTCCGGCCAGTAGAGGCGCAGTTCAAGCAGGCCCAACAGCAAGGCCACCAGGACCATTGCCGTGCGTTCAGGGTCCACCTGGCGGATCACGCCGAGTTCCATGGATCGGACAATGGACTCGGCGGCAAAGGTGCGCATGCGGTCGATGACCGAGTTCATGGAACGGCGCGAGGGTGGGAGCAGGGCAAAGGATGAGAGCACGATCTTGATGCCCTCGAGGTGTTCGGCCACGAATTTGAAATTGGCCTCAAGCACTCTTTCAATGGTGCCGGGGTGGCCGTCGCCTTCGGTTTTGAGCTGGGTGATGAATTCCGAGTATCGTTCGTCCAGTTCGTCCAGGATGGTCACCAGGATATCGTCCTTGGACGCAAAATGGCGGTAGATGGTGCCCTCGGAGATGCCCGCCTTCTGGGCGAGCAAGGCCGTGGTGGTGGAATGAAACCCAACCTCGGCGATCATTTTCCTGGCCACGTCCAGAATGCGGTCCTTGGTCTTCATCATCAATCGTTTCCTCGATTTGCGGCAGTGCCCTTGGTGGTCAGGCACGTCTTGGAGGTATCGCATCCGGTTTGAGCGGTCAACTGCGGTGAACGGGTTTGGCTTTTCGTATTTGACAAACCGGATTCGAGGTCTTACCACTCTTGGTCTGCAAAGCATTTATCGGGGTTGTCGGCACCATGTGTGTCCCCGCCCTTGAGAACCAGGAGGAATTACATGATTGAAATGACCGAGTCCGCACAGAAGCAGCTGCAAAGCTATTTTGAGGACAAAGAGCTCTCCCCCATACGCATCTATCTCGCGTCCGGAGGCTGAGCTGGCCCCAAGCTTTCGCTAGCTCTGGATGAGCTGCATGACACCGACGAGAGTCAAGAGATCGGCCCCTTCACCTTCGTGGTGGACAAGGAACTGTCCCAGCAGACAGGCGATCTCAATATCGACATGACCTATTACGGATTCGTCATCGAATCCCAGAACCCTGTGGGCGGCGGCGGCGGATGTTCCTCCGGCTCCTGCTCAACAGGCGGCTGCGGCTGACCCAATCAGCCACGAATCGCCGCTGAAGGCTCTGCTCCCTAAAGGCTCCGACCCTCGCGTAGACACACTACGCGTCGGGTCGGAGCCTTTTTTAGTCTTGGTTTTTTAGTTCGAAGCAGAGTATCGAATGTCTTTCCCTGGTGGAGCGTTATTTGAACTCGCGCTTGTCTACCAGCTTGGGGCCGCCGGATTCCACCGAGTCGCAGCATTCGACCACGGGGCGCAGTTTCATCAGGTTCTGGAAGGCGGAGGCGAATTTCTCCTCGTCGATGGGCGCGCTGAGCTGCAAACGGCAGGTGAGGGTGTCGCGCCCGCCCGGGTTGGTCACCAGGAGTTGCCAGCACTGAATCTGACCGAATTCGGCCATGATCTTGGCCGCTTGACCGGGGTAGATGAACTGGCCCTTGACCTTGGCCGTGTCGTCGGCGCGGCCTTTGATGCCGTCCAGCTTGAAGGAGGTGCGACCGCAGGCGCAGGGTTTCTCGATGAAAGCCGAGAGATCGCCTGTGGCTAGCCGGATGAGTGGATAGGCACCGGTGAAGGGGGTGACCACCACTTCGCCCACCTCGCCCAGGGGCAGGGGCGTGCCCGTGGTCGGGTCGCAGATTTCGACCAGGGCGCGGCTGGTGGTATGCATGCCGCCCAACTGGTCGCACTCGTAAGCGATGCAGCCCACGTCCGCCGTGCCATAGCCCTGGCGGATGGTCATGCTGAACATCTCCTCCACTTCCTCGCGCAGGGACTGGGGCAGCATTTCAGCGGCCACAAAGGCCGTGCGCAGCTTGATGTCTTTCTTGAGGTCAAACCCGGCGGCCTTGGCTTTCTGGCCGATGATCTTCAGGTAGCTGGTCATGCCCACGAAGCCGGTGACAGGCAGTCGGGTCAAGAGTTCAAGCTGTACCTCGGTGTTACCCGGTCCAGCAGGAATCACGCAGCAGCCGATCTCACGCAGTGGTTCCTCCAGCATGAGCCCGGCAGGGGTCAGGTGGTAGGAAAAGGTCATTTGGACCAAATCCTTGGGGCGGAATCCGGCGGCAAAAAAGCCTTCGGCCCAGCCCCAATAGTCGCGACTGCTCCCTTCGGGATCGAAGATCGGTCCCGGAGACTGGTAGATGCGAGAAAGCTCGCCGATCTCGCAGGAGAGCAGCCATTCAAGCCCGCGCTCGCTTTGCAGCGAGATCAGATCTTTCTTGTGGAGCGGGGGGATGGTGCCGTAGTCCTCAAGGTTCCTGATGTCCTTGATGTCCAGTCCGGCAGTTTCCATGCGGGCCTTGAACTCGTTGGAATAGAGCGAGGCCTTTTCCAGCAGTGTCTTGATGGCCCTGAACTTGCGGTCAGCTCGTTTCTTTGGCGATTCGGTCTCGAAGTCGTGGTAGTACATCTGTGGTGCCTCCGGAGGCCAGGGAAGGGGGAAACCCTTTGGAAAGGGTTCTCCCCTCCCCTGGACCCCAACCCTTTCCTAAACTTTTTATATGCTTCGCCCTTGTACCCTGACAGACGGGAAATATAAAGACCCGGATACAGCAAAAGCCCCGACATGTGTCGGGGCCTTTGCTGTATCCAGAACGGGATTCCAAAGGGGCTTTGCCCCTTTGACCGCCGGAGGCCCCCATAAGGTGGCTACCCCAGCCAGCGTTTCCGCCTGCGATAATGCTTCACATCCCGGTAGCTCTTCTTTCCGCCTGCGCCCATGCCCAGGTAGAATTCCTGCACGTCCGGGTTGGTCAAGAGTTCACTGCCCTTGCCGTCGAGCACGATGCGCCCGTTTTCCATGATGTAGCCATAGCTGGCCACGGAGAGGGCGGCTCGGGCGTTTTGTTCCACGAGCAGCACAGTGCAGTTTTCCTGCTGGTTGATGCGCTGCACGATGTCGAAAATTTCCTCCACCAGGATGGGGGCCAGGCCGAGGCTCGGTTCATCGAGGAGCAGGAGCTTGGGGTGGGCCATGACCGCGCGGCCAATGGCCAGCATCTGCTGCTCGCCGCCGGACATATAGCCCGCCAACTGCTTGCGGCGTTCCTTGAGGCGGGGGAAATAGTCGTAGACCTTTTCCATGTCCCCGGAGAATTCGCTGCGGGGCCGGGTATAGGCCCCGCAGCGAAGGTTTTCTTCTACGGTCAGGTCCTCGAAGATCCTGCGGCCTTCCATGACCTGGAAGATGCCCTGGCGCACGATCTTCTCGGGGTGGGTGCCGTGGATGGGCTTGCCGTCATAGAGAATGGCCCCGTCCGTGACCTCGCCGTCTTCCGTCTCCAACAGGCCGGAGATGGCTTTGAGCGTGGTGGACTTGCCCGCGCCATTGGCACCGAGCAGGGCGGTTATCTTGCCCTGTTCGGCAGACAGCGAGAGGCCTTTCAGCACGAGGACGACGTCGTTGTAGACGACTTCCAAGTTTTCGACTTTCAGCACATGACTCACGGAACTACCCTGCTTTTGTCTTGTTTACTTGCCGAGCCAGTCGGCGCGACGTTCGAGGGAGACCTCTTCCACCAGGACCAGCTTGCCGCCCTGCACCTGGTACAGGAGGATGCCCATGTTCGGCCGGTGGTCTTCAGGGGTGAAGCTGATCTTGGGGGTCAGGCCCATGGTGTCGACATCGGTCAGGGTTTCCAGGGCGGTCTTCAAGGCTTCGCCGGTGAGTTCGCCCTGGGCGTCGGCAATCTTCAGGCCTTCGGCCATGACCAGCGCGGAAGTGAAGCCACGGGAGAAGTGGGTCATCTGCGGCTTGCCATCAGTGTACTTCTCGATGATCTTCATGCCGGGTACGTCTGCGCCGTAAACAGCAGCAGCCTGATTGGAGTAGACGCCTTCAGCAGCGTCGCCAGCCAGGCGGACGAGGTCTTCGTCGCAGCCCCAGATGTTCACGAAGAAGTTGGTCTCGAAGCCGTTGGCCTTGGCGGACTTGATGATGGCGGCGGTGCTCTTGGTGGTGCCGCCGATCCAGGTGAAGTCGGGGGTCAGTTCCTTCAGACGAATGATGGCCGGATTGGCGTCCGCTTCCTTGGCGCCCAGGGAGACGTTTTCTTCGCCGACGACCTCATAACCGAGTTCCAGGGCATATTCCTTGCCTGCGGCGATGGGGGTCTTGCCGTAGGGGTGGTCCGGGTATACGAAAGCGACCTTGGGAGCGCCTTCACCCTTGAAGTTGTCCTTGAACCACTTCAGGTCGCAACGGAGCTGGGTGGAATAGTCCGTGGCGATGAAGAAGTTGTAGGGGGCCTGGGCCGGATCCGTGAGGTCGGCGGAATAGGAGGCCGTGAAGTTGGGGATCTTGTCCGTGGCGATCTGGGCCTTCAGGTCCTGGGAAACTGCGGTGCCGAAGCCCTGAATGGCCACGACCTTTTCCTGGAATACGAAGCGGTTGTAGATGTCCTGGCCGCGTTCGGTCTTGTAGCCGGTGTCTTCGAGCATGAACTCGATGGGACGGCCATTGATGCCGCCGTTGTCGTTGATGTACGCCATGCCGGCCTTGACGCCATCGGCATAGGGGTTGCCCACTTCGGAGGTCGGACCGGAAAGGTCGATCATGCCGCCAATTTTGATGGGTTCTTTGACGGCTGCAGCCTCAGGGGCTTTCTCTTCGCCGTCACCGCCGCAGCCGGCCATGAAGGCGGCCAGGGCAATAACTACTGCCAACCATTTGAAAAATCGCATTGCTCCCTCCCTTGGGAATGTTAGTTACCAGCCACCCCACGTGTATTCAGGCTTCTGCCGACCGGATTCTGCATGTTCCCGGCCAGCTTTGCTTCAATGATCGCTCCTTGCGCTAATGCGCGAAGGGATAGAGTTTCCAATAGGCCTTGATCAACCTCCAACGGTGCACCAATCCCTCGGGTTCGAAGATGAGGAAGAGGATGATCACTAGGCCGAAGACGCCTTCCTTCACGGCGGCGATCTGCGATTCTATTCCAGAGAAGACGCCGGAGAGGCTGGCAGCCACGATGCCGAGCACCACGGGCAAGAGGGACATGAAGATGCCGCCCATGATCGAGCCGAGCACCGAACCCAGGCCTCCCACAATGATCATGGCCAGGTAGGCGATGCTCATGTCGATGCCGAAGTTGTCCATGGATACCTTCATGGTGCGGTGCACCAGCATGGCCCCGGCGATGCCGGCCAAAAAGGAGCTGACGCCAAAGGCGTACAGCTTGAATTTGAACAGGTTTACCCCGGCGATCTCCGCCGAAAGGTGGAAGTCGCGGATGGCCACAAAGGCCCGGCCAAACCGGCTGCGGACGAGGTTCGAGATGGTCAGGAGCACCAGCACGGTCATGCCCAGGAAAAGGTAATAGCGTTTTTCATGGGAGTCGAAGACATAGCCGAAAATTTGCGGGGGCCGGAGCAGGATGCCCGAAGAGCCGCCTGTGGCCCCGTCCCAGTGCAGGAATACGTAGCTCAGGATGAGTTGCGCGGCCATGGTGGAGATGGCCAGGTAGATGCCTTTGAGCCTGAGCGAGGGGATGCCGAAGAACATGCCGATCACAGCAGAGCAGAGACCGCCGAAGAGCACTGCGGGCAAAAAAGGAATGCCCCAGATTAGGGCATTGGCCGTGGAATAGGCACCAACTCCCATGAAGGCGGCGTGGCCCAGGGATATCTGGCCGCAGAAGCCGGTCAGGAGGTTCAACGAGGCCGCAGCCATCACCGAGATGAGCACGGTATTGACGATGGTCACGTAGTAGGTGTTGACCATGGTAGGCAGGATCAAAAGGACCAGCATAAAGATTGCCAGACAGCTTTTCTGGAAGCCGCTCTGGAAAAATTCGCGCTCCTGCGCATAGCTGGTGAAGAACAGTCCGCATTTGCCCTGCATGACCTAGACCCTCTCGATTTCTTCGGTCCCGAACAGACCATAGGGTTTGACCATCAGGATGATCACAAGCACCACGAAGGCGGCCACTTCCTTGAACCCGCCGATGTCGAAGAGTTGCATGGCCGCGCCATCGCAGACATTTTCGATGATGCCGATCAAGAGACCGCCCAGGGCCGCACCGGCCAGGGAGTCAAGCCCACCGAGGATGACGGCCGGAAACACGGCCAGGCCGAGATGGCCTAAGTGGGGGTCGATGCCGTTGATATTGCCGAGGATCAGCCCACCGATGGAGGAGACCACGCAGGCGATGCACCAGCTCATGGCAAAGATGTTTTTCACGCTGATGCCCATGCTCTGGGCTGCCTGCTGGTCATAGGCCGTGGCGCGCATGGCGATGCCCACCCGGGAGTATTTGAAAAAGAGCGTGAAAACGGCAAACAGGAGCCCCGAGAGGATGAGGGCTGCGATGTAGACCGGGGCCACGGGCAGCCCGGCGATCCAGATGGGCTCGGTGGGCAGCATCTGCGGGTAGACCTGAAGGTCGTGGCCCCAGATGAGCTGCACCAGGGACTTGAGCACCGAGGAAAGGGCGATGGTGACCATGATCACCGAGATGCCTTCTTCGCCGATGAGAGGTCGGAGCGCCAGGCGTTCGATGCACAGGCCGAGGATGATGGAGAAGAACAGGGTGATCAGAAAGGCGGCCAGGAAGGGCAGCTGGAACTGCACGGTCAGCGCGAAGCAGATATACGCCCCGACCATGACCAGCTCGCCCTGCGCAAAGTTCACGACCTTGGTGGCCTTGTAGATGATCACGAACCCGAGGGCCACCAGGGAGTAGATGGACCCCACCACCAGGCCGTTGATGATCAGTTGGAGATATTGTTCCATGCTAGTTCACTTCCTCGATGCGGATGTCGCCGCACATGGTGCGCACGCTGCCGTCCTGGTATTTGATCTCCGCCTCCAAGCTCATGGCGCAGGCGTCGGAGTAGAGCGCCTTGATGAGTGCGCCGTAGCGTTCGGAGATTACCTTGCGGCGGACCTTGCGGGTGCGCGTCAACTCGCCGTCATCGGCGTCCAGCTCCTTGAAAAGCAGGGCGAAGCGGCGGATGCGCGTTTCCTCGGGCAGGTCCTGGTTGATATCCCTGATCTGGTTGCGGATGAGTTCGTAGGCCTCAGGCTTGAGGGTCAGATCATGGTAGGTGGTGTAGGTGATCATTCGGCTTTCGGCCCAGCGGCCCACGATGTCCATGTCGATGCAGATGATGGCAGCTGTGTGGGTTTCGTTTTGGCCGAGGACCACGGCTTCCTTGACGTAGGGCGAGAATTTGAGCTTGTTTTCCAGGAACTGGGGCGAGAACTTGGTGCCGCTTTGCAGTTGCATCACGTCCTTGACGCGGTCGATGACTACTAGGCGGTTGTTGTCATCGAAATAGCCTGCGTCGCCCGAGAGCAGCCAGCCGTCGCTGACGGTCTCGGCGGTGGCTTCCTCATTTTTGTAGTAGCCCAGGAACACGGCGGGTGATTTGGAGATGATCTCGCCGTCTTCGGTGATCTTTATCTCTGTTTCGGGGATAGGCTGGCCCACAGAGGTGAAGTCCACCTCACCCTCGCGGTGGATGCAGGAGATACCCGCGATCTCGGTCTGGCCGTAAATCTGCTTGAGGCGGACGCCCAGGGCGTGGAAGAACTTGAAGGTGTCGGGCCCCAGGGCCGCGCCGCCCGTGGTGGCCGAGCGCATCTTGGAGAAGCCCAGGTGGTCGCGCAGGGAGCGGAAAAGGAACGCGTTTGCCAGGAAGTGGCCGATTTTCATCCCCAGGCCGGGTGTCTTCCCCGCAAAGATGGTGTCCACGTATCTGATGCCCAGGGGCAGGAGCAGGTTGTAGAGCCAGCGTTTGAGTGGCGTGGTCTCCATGATCTTGACCTGAACGGTGGCGGCCATGTTTTCCCAGACCCGTGGGGGCGAGAAGACCAGGTTCGGGCCGATCTCGCGCATGTCCGCCTGGACCGTGTCCGGTTCTTCGGGGAAATTGACGCAGAAACCGAAGAGCAGGCTACTTGCCACGGCCATCATCTGCTCGCCCATCCAGGCCAGGGGCAGAAAAGAGACGAACT
>JAHJKV010000377.1 GCA_018822065.1 Pseudomonadota bacterium | reverse complement strand
TGCGGAGCTCCAGGATTTCGTGGTGACCAAGCAGGGCGCAAAGCTGATGTCCGGGATTAAGCCGGGCAAGGCCCACCTGGAGCGCGGCGCCAGCCCTGGAAAAGCCGATATCCAGCAGAAGTTTGATGCAGGCCCTTTCTTCCAACCTTCCGGTGTTGATTCCAACGTCTATCATGCAGGCCGCAGCCCGCCAAACCCGTCTGCGATGGTGAACGAGCAGGTCGAGGGGTTTGTTCACATACCCATATTCGGGCAGCAGGGTTTCGGCCAGGTCTGCCCACCCCTCGGAGAACAGGGGCAGGATCACCTGGCTGGCCACAGGACAGGGATTGAGTCTGCGGCTGCAAGCGGAAAGATGATGGCCGGGATAAGTGTCATGGGCGGCGATGAAGGAGACCTCCCGCCGCAGACGGTGCTGGAGGCGCTTGGTGTGTTCCGGGCTGATGCCATGCGGCGAGACGTAGAAGGATGATGGTTCCATGGGTGCGGTGCCCAGACCGGAGGAATAGGAGACCATTGACCGCAGGGAGCGTTGGTGGATCGGGGTGGGGGTCACGACCAGGGGGCAGTCAGGATAGAGGCCGGCGAGGGAGGTATGCAGGAAAAAGTGCCGCAGGTTGGCAATTTCTTTCGTGTAGATATTCAGCAAGTCATCGCATGGGTCGTCGGGATGGGGCGATGTGTAGAGGTCAAGCCAGGTGCGCGAGGGATCGATGGTCACGCTAACAGCCTCCAAATCCGACAGGGAGGCCCGCCACTGCTGTTGCGCCAAAGTAAATACCTGGTCTGGGGTGCCAGGGTAGCCGAATCGCTCCGAAAGCACGGTGTCCATGTTCGGACCCGGCACATCCTCGTCGCTGATTTCCGGAAGGGAGCCGAGATAGAGCTTGAACTGCTTCAGGGATTGCAGGGCACTTTCGATGATGGGGAATATCTCGCGATTTGAGGCAATCTGCAACAGGTGTGTGGTGCCGTCTTCGGCCATGATTCTGGCTGCGTATTTGAAGCGGCGGGGGACGGCGCGGAGGTTTTCTTTGGCTTGGCGAAAGAGGCGGGGCAGGGCTGCCACCCTGGCGGCTACTCTGGAAAGTCGTTCGCTGCGGCTGGCCGGGCTGGACATGGCCTGATCCAGTCCGTTGAAGGCAATGCGCAGATAGGTGAGGGGGTTTCGCCGCCAGGACTGCGCGGATTCCAGGTCAAGCAGGATGGAGGTGGCGCTGAGCACCAAGGTTTCGAGTTTGGCCCTCTCCCGAAGGCTCTCGGATTTTTCGGCCAGGGTTGCGAAAGTGGACTGATAGCTGCGAATCTGGTCGGCATGTTCAGTCATGCGCGTAGCATCGAGGTCGTCGAGGTCGTGATAATAGGCAGCAGCGGCCTCGACATGAGGGTAGGTGTCGAAATCGTCACTAGCGCACTGCACCGGGAAGGCCTCGGCCAGGAATTGAAAATAGCCGTATATTGATTTGTTCATGAGGAAGGACCTGAATAAATCATAGGTCATGCTCCTCGGGAAGGCAAGGATTCGGAAGGGGGTTACACCCAGGTCATGTGCTGCGAGAGGCGGCGAGCCTGAGCAGGGTTTGCAGCAGTTCCTGGCGGGAAACCGGTTTGGAGAGATAGGCGTCGAAACCGGCGGCGATGCATTTTTCGCGGGCCCCTTTGAGGGCAAAGGCGGTTACGGCCACGACAGGGACGGGCTTTGTATTTTGGGCCTTTTCCAGTTCCCGCAGCTTGCGGATAGCCTCATACCCGTCCATGCTTGGCATCTGGATGTCCATGAGCACCACATCGAAGTCGCCGGGGTTGTAACTAGAGAGAAAGGCTTCCGCGCTTTCGGTCGTGGTCAATTCAAAAGGTGTGTGCCGGATGAAGGCTGCAGTGACCAACGCATTGGATGGGGTATCCTCAACCTGGAGAAGGCGCAACCTGGGAAGTGTCACGGGTTGACTTTCCTCGGCGTGCGGAGGGGATGGAACTTGATTCTCCTCCACGGTGGTCATGCATACGGTGAAAGAGAAGGTGCTGCCTTCGCCAGGCTTGCTGCTCACCCAAATCTTGCCGTCCATGAGCTCCACAAGGCGGCGGCAGATGGTCAGGCCGAGACCGGTACCTCCGAAGCGGCGGGTAGTTGAGGAATCTTCCTGCGTGAAGCTGTCAAAAATAGAGTCCAGGTGTTCATGGCGGATGCCGATGCCCGTGTCGCTGACGGAGATGAGCAGGCTGCCGGGGAGAGCGTCCGGCTCGGGCTCGACGTTCACATGCACGCTGCCGCTGGAAGTAAATTTAATGGCGTTTCCCACAAGGTTGGTGAGAATCTGGCGCAGCCGGGTCGGGTCTCCACTGAGGTGTCTCGGTGTTGCTGCAGCCAGGGACGAGGTGAGCTGGATGCCTTTCTCTCTGGCCCGCAACGACAAGATATTGATTGTTTTTTCGAGCAGTTCGTCCAGGTTGAAAGGAATATTTTCAAGAAGCATCTGGCCCGCTTCGACTTTTGATATATCCAGGATATCGTTGATGGTTTCCAGAAGGCCCTCCCCGGCGGACCGGAAGATGGAGACATAGCGCTGCTGTTCCGGATCCAATTCGGTGTCCAAGAGGATCTCCCCCATGCCCAGGATGGAATTCATGGGGGTTCGTATTTCGTGGCTCATGGATGCCAGGAATTCGCTTTTGGCCCGGCTGGCGCGGAGGGCATTTTCTCTGGCCAGTTCCAGTTCCTGCGAATGTTCACGCAACTGGGTGAGAACGTGGCCAAGTTGTACCACCCCCTGGTTGATGGAATCGACCTCACGGATTCGAGCCGGCGGCAGCTTGATATCGGGGTTGATCTGGGCTTCTGCCAGACCACGGGTTGCGTGAACGATAGGTAGAAGCAAGTGGCGGCGGACCATGATCAGCGAGAAGACAATGAGCACGGCAATCACGATCAGGGAGAAGAGCGCGAAGCGAACGCTGAGCTGGGCGCTTTCGACGATCTCGGTGAACCTGTTGGAGGTGGTCAGAGCCGCATCCATGGACAGAGTGTTGGCTGTTTCGTCGATGTGAGCTCGGGCCTTGGCCCACAGAGCCTCTGCATCTTTGACGTCATCAAAAATGGCCTGACGCCGGGCGATCATCTCAGAGGCTTCCCTGGCCTGGTCCTCGATAATTTTAGTGGTGGCCGATGAAGCGGATATCGTCGAGGCGTGAGAGACAGCAGCATCGATGCGCAGGGTGATGGCGTCCAGGTCATGGGAATTGCGGGCGAGAGGCAGGGTGCTGATGGCGTTTCGGATAGAAGACAGGGCCGCCAGGTAGGTGCCTTTGGAGGCATCTATTTCGAGCAGTCCATGCTCAAGGGACTCGATCAACGTCGTGAAGCTCCTGACGTCTTTGCCCAGGGCCGTGATCCTGGCTGACTGCCGGATGCGCATCCCTTCAACTTTGCGAATGGCCTGGAAGACTTCTGTGACAATCTGTTGAATGCGTGGATCGCTCTCAAACGCCGTGTCCTGGGTGAGAATCTGGGCGTAGAAGCGGGTGGCGCGACGAACTTTCGCATCCTCGGTGGCCAGAATGATCTCGCCGAATCGGTCCAGGCGCTCCAGGTTCAAGGCCGTGCGTTGCTGGTTGAGGATGGCTGGAAGGGCCTGGTCTCGGGTGGTGGTTGAGGTGTGGGCGATGTTCGAGAGCACCATCACGCTGAAGCCGCACAGGACCGCAACCATGAGCCCAAGGGCAATGCTCACAGTTAGAAAGATTGGCATAAGGCCAAGTCTTCGCATGTGAATTTCGGTCTTTGAGGCCGTGGCCTCAGGCCCTGTGGTGTGCATGCCGGACTCCTGCATGGGGTGCCATGTCACGCATCAATAGATGCTGAACGGAAAATACTTGGCGTTGATCCTGGCATAGCTTCCGTCCAGCCGGATCTGCCGCAGGGCTTCGTTGATCGCGTCTTTCAGTTGTACGTTGCCCTTGGTGACCTGGATGTAGGCCGTTCCATAGGGCTCGGCGTCAGTCAGGGGCTCGCCCACGAAATCAAAAAGTTCTCCTTCCGGGGTATTGAAAAAATCCAAGGCGGAGAAATCGTCCATGAGCCCCAGGTCGGTGGTTCCAGCGACAAGTCCGGCATTGACCATGGCCATGGTCTCCGGGAAGACAAGGGTGGAATCGGGATACTTCTCTTTCAGGTAGTCCGCTTGCACCGTGCCAGCCTGGGCGCTCAGAGTCTTGCCCGCGAGACCTTCCCTGGAAAGGGTGAAGGGGGTGCCTGCCCGGCCAACAAAGGCAGTGGCGGAGCGGTAGTAGTAGTCTGTGTATTCCATGCGCGCGTCGCGTTCCGGGGTTTTGGCCATGCTGGCCACGATGACCTCATACTTGCCCTGCTCCAATCCTTCGATGATGGTGTCCCAGGCCACGACTTGCAGCTCGCAGCTCCGGGACATGGCAGCGCACAGAGCCTTGGCTATGTCCACATCAAACCCGGTCAACTCGCCGTTTGCGTCAATCATGTTGAAGGGAGGGTATGCCCCCTCGGTAGCGACACGCAGGGGTTGGGCTACGGCCATTGAGGCCAGGAGCAGAAACGACCCGATCATCAGAATCAGCAGTGAAAGACGTTTTTTCGACATGTCTCCTCCTCGAAGATGTATAATGGACAAAGGGGTGGCACAAAACGGTCTGTGAGTAAAAGCCGCGTCAGGGCCGTTGAGAACCACCGCGCGCGGGTCATTCCGACCTCTCCGGTCGTGCTGCTATGTCAACCTGGACCACATTGCGTCCGTTTTCGCGTTGGTAGGTGATGGAGTCGCAGATCGTGCGGACCATCATGATTCCCATGCCGCCCTGGCTCGGCTTGGGAATCGGGCGGCAAAGGCCGTTTTGGGGGTCACAGGAGGGGTCAAAAGGGTCCCCGTCGTCCGTCAGCGTGATTCGTACCGTCTCATCCTCCACGGCCATGGTGAGGCCGATGGCGTGCTCTTCGTCGTCATGGAAGGCATATTTGATGGAGTTGGTCATCAGTTCTTCGATGACCAGTTGCACGGCGTATCGCACCCGCTCGGCCACGCCCCGGGCTTTCAGGTCGTGATCGGCGTCGCATGCCGCTATGCGAACCTCGCGGATGTGATTAGCCCATCGGGTTTGCCAGATGGTTTCCATCTTTCGATTGTTCTCCTTGCAACCAGTTTCGCATTGATACACCGATCAAGGCAAGATCATTGTCCTTCCGGGACAAGGGTGGTGAAGGTGCTGATGGTGTTCACCAGCAGGGCTCCGGGCGCCAGATTTCGCAATTCCTTGCCGGGTTCCAGGGTGGTGATCACTGTGGCTCCTATGATCTTGCGACCGGGCAGAGGGCCGGTATCTGTGGTGCGCACCCCCCAGACGGTGTGGTAGATGAGCGGTTCTCCGTTAGACTGGCCAGCATAGAGCATGATGTGGCCCCGCTTGCCCACCAGGGTGGTCAGGGGGGGCAGGGTCAGGAGCCGGGTCTTCTTTTCTTCAGGTGAGAGCTTCGAGACATCCATGACCTGACCCGCCTGAGCCTGACTCCTTGAATTCCGGGGCAGCTTGATGCCAAAGGGGGCGAAGAGGTCCATGAGGGTGGACGAGCAGTCGCGGTGCTCATACAGCCCGCCCCATCCGTACGGCTGGCCCATCATCCGGTTTCCCAGAGCGGCGATATTGTACGGGCTGGGCACCAGGGGGAAATGTGCGCCCGCCGTCTCGGGTAGTTCTGCCGTGAGCAATTGGGCATGGCCGTCCAGGTTTCGGACCGGGACCAGCACGGTACGGTTCTCTCCATTGTCTGGTGTGGTCCGCAGGGGCAGGAGCATGCCGATGCGCCCCTGGAAGAGGAAGAGACCGGTTTGGTCCTTGATCGGGATATCCTCGTGGGTCAGGGCCAGAAAGGGGCCGGTGGAAAATTCTGTCATGAAGGCGTCATCGACCAGGCCGACATCGCGAGAGGGAATCCAGCCGCCTGCAAAACGGGATTCACACAGGAGCCATGCTCCGTCAGCCGAGGTCTGGACCACGAAGAGCGGTGTGCCCGCCCAGACCAGCGAGTTCTGATTGTAGTCGAAGGGAAAGCCTTCTCCTGGCTGGGTAGGGTCGTCAAAGAGCGGTTCGGCACTGGGGAGCACCCGCATGGAAGTGTGGGCCGTGGCGATGGCCGGGGCAAGCTGGTTGGGGTAATCGCCGGGGTCGGCGTTCAGGGCCAGGCTGTTGATCCACCGGGGATCGCGGGGCAGGTAGTTTTCCCCGTAGGGAGAGCGGTTTTGATACTTGGTGAAACCCCAGAAGAGGTCGTCGCGCGAGTTGGAGGGTGCGCTGCGGTGCCAGGGAGAAAAATGGCTGGCAAGGAAACCGACCGCAAGTTCCTGCCGCTGGTCAGCCGTGAAAATCGGGGCGCGGGAGGAGGCAGGGTCGAGGTAGACACTCAGGTCCTGGGGCAGTTCGGAAAGGTCCCGTAGTGGCCCTTGGGAGCGGGTCGCGCAGGCGGAAAGCAGCAGGGTAGCGACGACACATGCAAACAATAATCGCAGACGGTTGTTCATGATGGAGTGAATCATAGCAGCCCTTTCTTGTCCAGAATTCGGTGTGATTGGCAAAAAATAGTTCCAACATTCTAAGGATACCCCTCTTTTCGAGGAAAACAAGAGTGTGTTAGGGTAGGTCTGAAAAAGTGTTTTCTACTGTTTTTCAACCCCAAGGAGCGAGTCATGAGCAGCTACACCCAGAAAGACATTCCGTTCACCTTGAAGCATGGTGAGATTCTGACCATGGATGACGGGACTACGGTGCGTTTCGAGTCCAATGGCGAGGCCAAGGACATCATGCTCAATCAGGACTTTTCGCCCGCCATCACCTTGTTCCCCGACAATGACTTTATGGTCCAGGCCTCGGGCAAGACCTTCAAGCTGACGGCCAAGTTCGAAGACGCTCTGGATATCGTCGAAGCATAGCTGAAGATTATTGCCTTTGCGACCCTGGCGGGTAAGAGTGGGTCATGACCGTTGATCGACCCGCATGCCCTCTGTCCCGACGGGCTTTTCTCTCTGCCTGCCTGGGGCTGCTGGGGAGTGCGCTGTTGCCCTCGCGCGTTCGGGCCGGGCAGGAGGAGGAATTGCTCCTGCTTGGCCGGGTGCTGGACGGGACCGGTGCGCCTCCCATTGAAGACGGTGCCGTGGTGCTTCGGGCCGGGCGCATCGTCGCCGTGGGCCAGCGCCAGATTCTTGCGGTTCCGAAGAACATTCCTCTCCTTGATCTGCGCCCCTGGACCCTCCTGCCAGGGATCATCAATGCCCATGCGCACCGGGTGGCCCCGCCTTCTGTTCGCCGCGAACTACTGCTGGCAGGGGTGACCTCCGTGGGCGATGTCGGCTCTCCCCTTGAAGACATCCGGGAATTGCGTCTGGATCGGACTCTGACGGGGGATCGTGTCGCCACAGCGTTGTGGACAGGACCCATGTTCGGCCCTCCTGGCGGCTATCCGGGTCGACTTTGGCCCAGCGCCTACGGAATCGAGGCGACCGACGCCGACCAGGCGCGGCGGCAGGCCGAGATCCTGCTGGACCGGGGCGCGTCCATGCTCAAGATCGCCTTTGAACCTGGATCGGCAGCGACGCCCTGGCCCGTGCTCGGTTTGGCCGAGGCCCGCGCCGTGGTCAAAGTCGCCCATGGGCGCGGCGCGGTGGTGCGCTGCCATGTCCAGGACCTCTCCGGCCTTCCGTTGGCTCTGGCAGCGGGGGTGGATGCGGTGGAACACACCCTGCTCTCGTCTCGGTCCGTCCCGGTCTTCATCGGGGAGCGAGGCAGGCTTGCGCCCTGTCCGGAATATCGCGAGCTGCTGCGACGCATGGCTGGGCAGGGGGTGACCCTGGTGCCGACCCTGGAAATAGGGGTCCGTTCCACCTGGGATGCTTCGGGAGCTCTTTCGGCGGTTCGGTTGTTCCACGAGGCAGGTGGGCAGGTGGCACTCGGCACGGATGCCCCTCTGCGCGGGATAGCGCTGGGCATGCCATTGCGTGAAATGGATCTTTTGGCCCGCGCCGGACTCACTCCCATGCAGGTGATCCAGGCAGCAACGTCCCGAGCCGCCATGGTCGTGGCACAAGGTGACCGGCTCGGAACCATCGAAGCCGGGAAGAATGCAGACATCATCGCGGTGGCAGGCGATCCCCTGAATGCGCTCCCATGCCTGGGAGATGCCCGGGCCGTAGTCAAAGACGGCGAAGTGATACTCCGGGATGAAACTTAGATCGGAAACCACTATTGTTATGCTATGTATAATAAAAAAATATTCGTCAGCTATCGATAGTCGTAAAGCCTCTCTGGTGGAAAGTAGGATGCGGTGGTTCTGGGCAGGCTTTCTTGGGGAAGGTCACGCAGTGGTTGAGGAGAATGAAGGCTGCTTGAGTTTGCCTGGGGAACCGGGTACATGATGAAGACTGGTCCACCTTGTATGCTGGAGAACGGAATTTGTTTTCAGTCCCAGGAGTAGCTGCAATGAAGATATGGTTTATCCGGACGTTTTTTCTGCTCGCGTTGTCCCTGCTGGTGGCGTTGCCGGAGTCGGCTTCGGCCCAGACTCTGCATCTGGTCGGCGATGCTGCCTATTCGCCATATTCCTTCAATTACGGTGGAGCCTCCAAGGGTATCGACGTTGAGGTGGTGCAGGAGATGGGGATCCGTCTCGGTATCGACATCAACCTTGAACTGGTCAGTCGTTCCCGGATGATGGAGATGCTGAAGAATGGGGAATGTGACGGCGTCCTTGCCCTGCGTCCTACTGAAGAGAATATGGCGCTCGCGCTGTTGTTGCGCTCCAACCCCTTGCATGTTGGCACCTATTCCGCGTTCATGAAGCGAGCCCAACGATTTGAGGTGAACGGCCTTGAAGACCTCAAGGGGCACTCTGTGGGCGTCCTTGAAGGCATGGACCTGGGGAGAGAGTTCAAGAAGCTGGTGGCTGCCGAGGCGATTCGGGCACAGGTGTATGTCGATGAGCCCAGAGCCATCGGGGCGCTCTTGCGCGGAGAGATAGAGGCGTTCATCGGACAGACCAATGCCGTGCATTTTCAACTGACGAAGATGGGGATGTCCAACACCATCCAGGCCGAGGGAAAGCCCCTGGTCCGGGCTGGTGGCGAGTATTTGGGTATTTCCAAGTCTTCCGCTTACCCGGACAAGGCTGCCTTGCTCAAGCTCATGGAGTTGGCCCTCTCCGATATCATCGCAGACGGCACCTACCGAAGGATTGTCCACCGGTACATGTTATAGATGAAAGAGCGAACCAATTGCGCGAGGGTCCGGTTTTTGCCGGGCCCTTTTTTTGCATACAGTGGGAGAGTGGTTAGGAAGAGGTCGAAACAATGCGACCGGATTCGGCGTCGGGCATGATGAATTGTGTGGTCATGTGTCCAGACTTGTCCACGGCGGGCCGGACATGGGCAGCACGGGGAACAAGGTCGCCAAATCCGTTGGTCAGGGCCTTGTCCAGCATGTCCACATACTGCCGGAAGAACTGAGAGGAGTATGAGTCGCTCAGCGCGCTCATCTCCCGGTACATTCGGAGCAGGTCGATGTGCCCCTCGACTATCTTCATGACGCGTCCTTTCGCATTCCTGTGGCTAGAGTAAAAAATCTGGGTGAATACTTATCGGCAGGAAAGGGGAAAAACTTTAGAGAAAAGGTGTGCGGAGGTTGTTTCGAGATTTGAGAGAGGATTGCACGAGTAAAAAGATATATTTTAAAATCAACTTTTTTAGTACCTTATAATCAATTTGCTGAAAATTAGAGAAAAAACATAAAGAGATTTCTGAAGCGGACGATGAAGTAGTTGCGAGCCTCAATGGGGAGGGTGAGACCAAACCCTGAGTAATTCAACCCCATGGAGGAGCGCCATGTCTCTGGTTATCAACCATAACTTGATGGCGATGAATGCTGCCCGGAACCTCGGCAAGGCCTATGGCGAGCTGTGGACTTCTACCAAGCGGCTTTCATCCGGTCTTCGAATCACCACCGCTGCCGACGACGCAGCGGGCTTGGCTGTCCGCGAGCTTATGCGCGCCGACATCCAGACCATGCAGCAGGGTGTTCGAAATGCGAACGATGCAATTTCCCTCATTCAGACTGCGGACGGTGCCCTTTCCGTCATTGACGAAAAGCTGATCCGCATGAAGGAACTGGCCGAACAGGCGGCCACGGGTACCTATACCTCGGACCAGAGACTGGTAATCGACTCCGAATACCAGGCCATGGCCTCGGAAATAACCCGAATCGCCAACTCGACCGA
>JAHJKV010000376.1 GCA_018822065.1 Pseudomonadota bacterium | reverse complement strand
TCTAAGGAATCAGGCAGACCCCGGGCGACATCGCGCCGCCTGGGGTTTGCTCATTGCAAGGCATCACAATGGCACTTGAACACCCCACGCCTGCGTCCATTGACCACCAAGAGTTGCTTCCCGTGATCCTTTGTGGCGGGCGAGGAACTCGTCTCTGGCCGCTCTCGCGTGAACGCTACCCCAAACAGTTTATCGAGTTTGCCGACGGCAAGACCCTGCTCGGGGCAACGCTTCTGCGAGCCCAGGGCCTGGGTGTCGGCGAACCTTTGGTGATTTGCAACAACGAATACCGTTTCCTGGCCGCTCAGGAACTGGCCAAGCTCAACCTGCATGGCACGGTGATCCTTGAACCCGAGGGAAGAAACACGGCACCTGCCGCAGCAGTGGCCGCGCTCCTGGCGGAGCCGGATCAAGTCCTGCTCATCCTCCCTGCCGACCATAAACTGGAAGGCGGCGAAGTGTTCAATGTCGCGGTGGAACATGGCATGGCCCTGGCCAAGGCTGGGCGGCTGGTCTGTTTCGGCGTGGTGCCACGGAGTCCTGAAACGGGCTATGGCTATCTGCGGATGGGGGCCAAATTGGAAGAGGGAGTGTTCGAGGTGGAGGCCTTTGAGGAAAAGCCGGACCTTGAGCGCGCACAGGCGCTGGTGGCCTCCGGGCATCACTTCTGGAACAGCGGAATGTTCATGTTTACGGCCCGTGCCTATCTGGAATCCCTCCAGGCGTTTGCTCCGGCAATGCTCGAGGCCTGCCGGGCTGCGGTGGTCGGCGTGGCGGTTGATCTCGATTTTTTGCGACTCGATGAAAAGGCCTTCAAAAACTGTCCGGCTGATTCCATTGACTATGCGGTGATGGAAAAGTCTGACAAGCTCTGCATGGTGGAGTTGGGCCTGCCCTGGAGCGACTTGGGTTCCTGGCCTGCTGTCCAGGACAGCGGTAGCCCGGACGGGCAGGGCAACGTGACCGTGGGCGATGTCGTCGCCCGGGAGAGCCAGGGGTGCTATCTCCACTCCACAGGGACCCTTATTGCGGCTCTGGGACTGACGGACACCGTAGTGGTCGAAACCGGAGACGCTCTGCTGGTGGCCCGTCGCGACAAGCTGGACGGCCTCAAGGAACTGGTCGGCGAGTTGTCTGAAAGCGGTCGCCGGGAAGTTCTGACCCACCAGGTGGTCTACCGGCCTTGGGGCAGCTACCAGACCATTGCCCAGGGCGAGCGGTTCCAGGTAAAGCGCATCATGGTCAAACCCGGCCAGACCCTTTCGCTGCAGAAACACCACCACCGGGCTGAACACTGGGTGGTTGTCCAGGGCACGGCCAGGGTGACCAACGGCGACAAGGAACTGACCCTCACCGAGGACCAGTCCACCTACATCCCGTTGGGCCATCTGCACCGTCTGCACAATCCCGGCATGATCCCTCTGGAAATGATCGAGGTCCAGACCGGCAGCTATCTGGGCGAGGATGACATCGTCCGCCTGGAGGATATTTATGGTCGAAAGGGTGAAACCCCCAAGGCCTAGACTCCACCCCTCTCTTTTACGTACTTTCTTCCGCCAGCGTCGACCCGACAGGTGACATTCGTCCCGGTCGGCCGAGCTTCATTTGTGAGGGGCGATGACGACGATCACCTCAAGGTTATTCCAGGAATTTCCGAGCAGCCTTTCCTCTGACACCCCTGAAAAATACATGTTTTCAGGGGTGTCCGATATCTGACGTCTCTCCTGAAACAAGTTCCATTTGCCACCCATTTCCCCTTCCAAGTAGTTCGTTTCCAATTTTCCGCATGTGTTTTAGCTGTTTAGCATAAATATCTGAATTAAATGAATATATTTACATAGCCTGCAATGGATTCCCGGAGAAAACCTTCAATGTCAGAGGGGTTTGGCATCCTCCTTGCTTTTGTGGGCCTGTGACGGTTTCCGCCAGTTCTACAAGTGTGCGGAGACAAACAAAAATTTTGAAAACTATTTGGAAGGAGAAAGTACGATGAAGCGGATTATTTCCATCACAATCGCGGCGCTGCTCTTGGTGGCCGTAGCCTGTCCGACCATTGCGGCAGAGCGGGACGCCAACAACACGGTGAGTTTTGGCGAATACAAAGTCGGCCCCGAAGATGTTCTGCAGGTGCAGGTCTGGGGCGATGAGCAGCTTTCGCCACAGGTCGTTGTCCGTCCTGACGGAAAGATTTCCCTGCCGCTGGTGGGCGAGATTGTCTGCGGCGGTCGTTCCGTCGAGGAAATCCGTCTCGACGTGGAACGCAAGATCAAGACCTACGTGCCGGATCGTCCCGTGTCGGTCATGCTCCTGCAGATCAACAGCCCCAAGGTCTATATCATTGGCAAGGTCAACAGTCCCGGCATGTACATCATGGGGCATCAGATGAGCCTGACCCAGGCCTTGGCTCTGGCCCAGGGGTTTAACCCCTTTGCCGAGACCGAAAACGTCCTACTCATCCGTGGCAGCGGCACCAATCAGATCACCTACAACTTCGACTACGACGACCTGGCTCGGGGCAAGGACCTCCTGCAGAACGTGCAGCTGATGCCCGGTGACACCATAGTGGTGCCTTAGGACTTCAGGAGAAAGGGAGACGATCATGAGACGCCTTGTCGCCACTACCATCCTGACGCTGGTCACCGTTGCCTGCCTTGCAGGAACGGCCCATGCCGGAAGGCGAGTGCTGTTTACACCCTCCTTGCATCTGGGCGCCACGTATAATGACGACGTGCAGTACCTTGGAAAGGGCGACATGGAGTTTACGGCGAATCCCCGACTGAAGCTTGAAATCGATTCCGAACGGACCCAGCATACCATCACGGCCAATCTGACCAGGTACAAGTATGGTGACATCGCCGAGCTTGATCGTACGGAAACGGACATCACACTGGATACCATCTACGCGGCCACTGAGCGATTGACCTTGAGCAGCAATGTCTCCTATTCGACGGACTACACTCTGGGCAAGAGCGAGGAGGAACTTGGCATCGTGGCCGACAAGGTGCGTCGCGGTTCGTTGAGCCTGGGTGGGCGTGCAGCATACATGTTGACGGAACGGACCCAGGTGGGCTTGAGCTTTAATCACTTCGATCGCCAGTATGCCGAGGAATACGTCGACTCTTCTGGGAACACCCTGAGCGGTGATATCTCCTGGGCCGCCACTGAACGCCTGACTCTGCTTGGTTCGCTGACCACCAGCGAATACGACAGCCAGTTTAATGACGGCGGCACCGGGAACTTCAATTCCTATGGCGGTTCGGTTGGATTTGATTACCAGCTTACGGAAATATGGGGCCTCACAGGCAGCTATGGACACCAATGGTACACGAACAAGCTGGATACCGGTGGCATCGACAGGACCATCTCCGAAGACGGCTCCACCTTCGAGCTTGGCGTGGACTGGGAGTACGAACGTTCCAAGGGGCATCTGAAGTATGGTCGGGATACCACCAGTGGTCTAACCGGGTCCACCCTGGATCGCGATCGGCTTGAATTCTATCACCAATACGAAACCACCGAGCGCTCCTTGTTGGAATTGCGTGCCAGCATGACCCAGACCGAATCAGATGGCGTGCTCTCCACCTCCAAAAGCCGGAATTTGAACTACGGGGCTTCCTGGTGGTATGACATGACCGAGGATCACCGTTTCTGGATCGGCTGGAGCCATTCCACCAACGAAAACCTGATCAACAACAAAGATCGGGATCGCAATAGCTACTTTGTCCGCTTCGACTTCACCTTCCCTGATGAATGGACCCTCGGAGGCGCCCGGTAGGTATTGACCTGGCCCGAATTAGGTGCAATCTTGGGTAATTCCAAGAACCGCAACAGGAATCGAGCCATGCAGAATCAGCCATATTCATTGATTGTGACACCGGAAGAGGCAGCGAAGCTCAAGGCCACCGTGACCGACTTGCCCTCTGCGGATCTGAACAAGCGCCAACTGTGCAACCTCGAGTTGTTGCTGAGCGGTGCCTTCGCCCCCCTCAAAGGCTTTCTCTCCAGCACCGACTACCAGTCGGTGTTGGAGTCTATGCGTCTGGCGTCTGGCATCTTGTGGCCCATGCCCGTGTGCCTGGACATCTCTGAAAAACTGGCCGGAACGCTCTCGTCAGGCGGTACTTTGGTCCTGAACGACCGCGAAGGCTTCCTGCTGGCCCTGCTTGAGGTCGAGGAGGTCTGGCAGCCAGACTTGGCTCGCGAGGCCGAGGCCATCTTCGGCACTGCCGACCCCGAGGCGCATTCCGGAGTTCGCCAGTTCCTTGCGGAAACCCAGCCCTTTTACGTCGGCGGCCGCCTGCGTGGTCTGGCTTCGCCCCGGCATTATGACGCCCTGGACATCCGTTTGGCCCCCCAAGAGACCCTGACCCGGTTCACTCAGCTGGGTTGGAACAAGGTCATCGGTGTGCATGCGGAAACCCCATTCCATCGTGCCCACCTGGAGACCTTTGTGGCTGCCGCGCGCGAGACCGATGGGGCGCTTTTCCTCCAGCCAGCCGTCAACCAACCCGCCCTGGTGGATGATGACCATTTTGTGCGGGTGCGGTGCTACCGGGCCTTCATGCGTCATGTGCCCCAGGACCTGGGACTCCTCGGACTCATCCCCCTGGCCTCCCGTTCTGCTGGCCCGCGCGAGGCGCTCCTGCAGGCCATGGTCCGCAAAAACTACGGCTGCACCCATTTTCTGGTGGCGTCGGATCAGGCCGACCCCGCCTCCCGCAACGGCGGCAATCTCTTCTATCCGCGCGGCAGCGCCTTGACACTGCTTCGGCAGTACGCGGAAGAAACGGGCATCACCCCCCTGGAACTGCGCCCCATGGTCTACCATTCCGGTTCCGAAGGGTTCGTGCCCGAGGACCAGGCCATGGGCGAGGCCGAAGAACTGCCAGAGCGCGAGCTCCTGCGCCGTCTGGAGATGGAACTGCCCGTCCCGAGCTGGTTCACCTTCCCCGAAGTGCTCGACGTCCTGCGTCAGGCCCACCCGCCTCGCAATAAGCAGGGCTTCACCGTGTT
>JAHJKV010000375.1 GCA_018822065.1 Pseudomonadota bacterium | reverse complement strand
AGAGTCCGAGACCAGTACCTCCATGTGCGCGGGTCATAGAGCCATCGGCCTGGATGAACGGTTCAAAAATGCATGCGAGCTTGTCATTCTGGATGCCGATGCCCGAGTCCTCGACGGTGAAAAGCAGGCGATGAGCCCCGTTTTTCTGGGGCGGTCTGAGCAGGGTTACAGCGATATGCACCTTGCCGTGCTCCGTGAATTTGACGGCATTGCCCACGAGGTTGAACAAAATCTGGCGGACCCTGCTGGCGTCGCAAACGATCCAGTCCAGGACGCTTTCATCAACGGAGTAGTCGATGGACAGGGGCTTGGCTGATGCTTGCAACTCAAAGGATTCTACGACGGTGAGCAACAGGTCTGGGATGTTTACCCCTTCGTCGCGGATAACGAAATCTCCAGATTCGATCATGGCGAGATCGAGAATGTCGCTCAGGATGGTCAGGAGACTTCTTCCGGATTTGAGGGCGATGTCGACAAATTCGATTCGTTCCTGGGGGTCCTCTGTTCTCTTGAGCAGTTGCAGCATTCCGAGCACCGCATTGAGCGGTGTGCGAAGTTCATGGCTCATGTTGGCCAGAAATTCGTTTTTGGTCAGATTGGCCTGTTCTGCATCTTTCTTGGCACTCACGAGGAAGTTTTCTGCCAGAGTTCGGTCGGTGATGTCCTGGAAAATAGCCACTCCACCGCAGAATCCGGCATCCGGTGCGGGGATGAAGGCGGTGTTCATGTTCAACAAGAAGTTGGAGCCATCGGCACGGGTGAGGGTCATGCGCTCGTTTGTTATGGTCTCGCCTTTGTCCATGAGCCGGGCCATGGGGAGTTGGGCGGGAAGGAGCCGTTTTCCTTCGCTATTGAAAAAGGAGAATCCCCCATGGGCGGACTCCAGGGGGGAACCTTGCTTGACCCTGTAGGAAGCGGCAACCTCAGGGCCCATGCCTGTCAGTCGAAGGACTTCCGCATTGCAGATGATCATGCGCCAGTCTCCCTGTTGCCCCAGGGCGACCATCACTCCGAAGGGGGCTTGGTCGAGCACGGATTGGAGAATGGCGTTGAGTTCCCCCAGTTCTTCCTGGATTCGCTTGGGTTCGCTGATGTCGCGTAAAATCATCTGGAGGTTGTACTCGCCCTCCATCTCGACGCGGTCCAAGATGGTCGTGGAGTCAAGGGTGGTCCCATCCCCACGTATGTGCCGCCAGGTAAAGCGCTGCGTCTTCCCGCGCAAGGCGGCGAGGATATACGCATATCCCTGAGCTCGGGAATTCTTGCCGTCAGGCTGCTCTGTCGGGGAAAAAACAAAGGGGTCCTTGCCGAGTATTTCCTCCCGGGGGATACCGAAGAAATCTACAAGCATCGGATTGATGTCCAGGAATACACCATTTTTGAGGATGGCCACGCCATCCTGGCTGGAAGTGAAAAGAGCGTTATACCGTTTGGAACAGGCGTTGACTTCAGCTTGGGCATTGCTCAGATCCCGGTTCAGTCGATCCACGCCGAGCCCCGTCCGGCGCATGAGAGTGAAGACGAAAAGGCCTGCTATCCCGCCGAGGAAAACCGCCGACACCAGGATGAGCAGCGGATCGCTGGCGAGCCCAAGCCTGGAACAGCCGCCAAGCAGGAAGGGAGTCATGGCGATTGTTGGTCCGAGGCGAACGCGGATGTGATTTTTGGTTGGAACCATGATATCCGGTGGTTTCTAGTGTATGGGGGTACTTTCACTCTATTCTAACTGAATCATGGACGATTACAAGTAGGTCCGGGGCCTGGACCGGAGAAGATTGGAAACGGTTATAAAAAGTGTATCATTGTATTATCCCGCCTGGCTGCGTAGGCAGGGGATTGGATGTGTTTCAGGCCGGTTTTAAAGGGTGATGAACGGCTGCTGGCAAGGGTGTGCTTCCTTGTCGCTTGAGCATGACCTGGTGGCGGATGCGGCTACCATAAACACAATGAGGTGAGCATGAGCGTTGTCGCCAATCTTTCCATATTTCCACTCGGGGACAGGGAACACCTGGGGCCTTATGTTGCACGGGCCCTTAAAATAATCCGTTCGAGCGGCCTGTCGCACAGGCTCGGTCCCATGGGCACGGCCATTGAAGGGGAGTTCGACCAGGTCATGGAGGTGGCAGGCAGGTGCATGCGTGCGTTGGAGCAGGATTGCGACCGGGTGTATATGAGCCTGACCGTTGATAGCCGCAAGGGGCGCACAGGCCGCCTTGACGGCAAAGTGCGCTCGGTGGAGGAGGCCCTTGCCTCCGAGAGCGGGCACTAAGACGCAGCCCTTGCGGGAAAGGCGCTTGCAGAGGCGAGGTTGCGGCCAGCGATGTGGGATGCCGGTCGCAAGGCCGGGGCTGTAAGCTTTTGGTTTACTGGCCTGGGGTTAGTGAGGGAGTGCCGGGGTTGGCTTCCAGTTCCGAGGGGACCAGCCGGTGCAGGTAGAGCAGGATTTCAAGGTAGAAATGTTGCTCGCGGTCGAGTTTGATCCCTGCAATGTACTGGTCAAATCCGCGCCCTGAACCGGTCTGCTCAACGTAGTTGTGCTGCTGGGCATAGAGCAGCATGGCCGTCTTGTAGAGGTTGTCCAAAAGCCGCATGTCTCGAATCAGGGAGGCCTCAAAAAAGTTGTGGGAATAGAGCTTGCCAAGCTCCTCCGTCGATTCCTTGAGCTGTTTCAGGTCTGCCTTGGGCAGTTGGTTGGTGGGAATGCCCATGTTCAGAGCCTTGTCGTTCAGCTGTTCCACCCCCTGAAGCAGTTCAAGAGCCCGTGCAGCATACTCCTGGCTCCGTTTGATGGCGGCTTGATGAACGCTGTCAGCATCCTGCACTTCGAGCTTGTCGGCAGCGTGCACCAGGTGGAGCGGGATGAGCAAAAGTAGGGCTGCGAAGCCCAAGGTCGGGAACAGGATTTTCATACTATATTCTCCCCATTGTCGATCATTGCGTTCAATACCGTGAATTCTTCTGAGGTTCAAGAGAACTCCCGGTCGTCGAACGAAGATCATTTGAACTGGCAGCGCATTGGTTGCGAGTAGTATCGCATGTTCTATTGTTTGGAGAGTGAGAGAGTCTGGGTTTTT